>DASSGL010000234.1:0-8258 GCA_035693525.1 Gaiellaceae bacterium
GCGCCGACCGCGACGAAGCTGATGTGGCCGAACGAGAGCACGCCCGAGTTCCCGATGAAGACGTAGAGCGCGACGACGATCGACACCTTGACGAGCGCGTCGATGAAGTAGCCCTCGCTCGACTGCGAGACGAGGGTGGCCAGGCCTGCCGCCGCCAGCACCAGCAGGACCGGCGGAGCGAGCTGGGCCATCGGCAGCAGCCGCTTCACACGCGCTCCGCCGACTGACCGCGGACGAAGAGCCCGTTCGGACGTAAGAGAAGGACGAGGATGACCGCCGCGAAGAGGAACGCTGGCAGGTACTGGCTCTGGTTCGTCGGCAGCGCGCCGCCGAGGATCCCGCTCGCAAAGCCGATCAGGAAGCCGCCGAGCGTCGCGGGGATCGGCCGGTTCAGCCCGCCGAGCACGACGCCTGCGAGCACGACGATCGTGTCGCGAAGCGCGAAATCCGGTGTGACGAGCGGCGTCTGCACGGTGAGGATGACCGCGACGACCGCCGCGAGAAGGCCGGAGACGAGCACCGCGCCGCCGATGACGCGATTCGCGCGCACGCCGAGGAGGCGGGCGGTGCGGAAGTCCATCGCCGCGGCCCGCATCTGCAGGCCGACGGAGGTCCTCGTGAGCAGGAGCTGCAGGAGCCCAAGGCAAAGCGCAGCGACGACGATCGCGACGATCGCGATCTTGCGGATGTCGACGCCTGAGATCGTGACCGGCCTGTTGAGGGGAGCGAGCGACGACGCGATCTTCCCGAGCGGCCCGAACGCGAGGAGCGCGATGCTCTGGAGGAGAAAGGCGACGGCGAACGTCGCGACGAGCATCACGGCCGGCGACTGCGTCCGCAGCGGACGGAAGACGAGCCAATCCATCGCGACCGAGAGCACGAGCACGACACCGAAGCAGAAGAGGATCCCCACCGCGCGCGGCAAGTTCCACTGGGAGGCGAAGGCGAGCGCGTACGCGCCCGCCATGATCAGCTGGCCGTAGGCGAAGTTCACGAGCCTCAACACGCCGAAGACGAGGCCGATCCCGACGGCCATCAACGCGTAGACGCCGCCGAGCGCAAGCGCGTCGGCGAGCGTCTGCCAGTCGATGTTGAGGAAGGCGAGCGTCATGCGAGGTAGGCCGCGACGAGCCTGTCCGTGTCGTCGGCGTCGCCGGGGCCGAGGGTCAGGCGATGCTCGCCGTTCGCGATCACGTAGGTGCGATCCGCAAGCGCCACGGTCCGCTGCGCGCGCTGCTCGACGAGAAGCACCGCGAGACCCCGCTCGCGGATCGCGGCGAGCGCGTCGAAGACGACGTCGACGATGCGAGGCGCGAGCCCGAGCGACGGCTCGTCGAGCAGGAGCACGTCCGGCTCGGCGACGAGAGCGCGCGCAATGGCGAGTTGCTGCTGCTGGCCGCCCGAGAGGGCGCCGGCACTCCGGCGGCGGAACTCGTGGACGACCGGGAAGAGGTCGTAGGCGCGGTCGAACGCGTGGTTGCCGCGTCCGCGCCTGCCGGCCAGCCCGAGGCGGAGGTTCTCCTCGACGGTCAGCTCGGCGAAGATGCGCCGGCCCTCGGGCACGAGAGCGACGCCGGCGCGCGCGACGTCTTCGCTGCGGCGCCCGACGAGCGATTTGCTGCCGAGCCGGATCTCGCCGCCCGTCACCGGCGCCGCGCCCATGATCGCGTGCAGCGTCGACGACTTGCCGGCGCCGTTCGGCCCGATGAGGCCGACGATCTCGCCCGCGCGGACCTGAAGCGAGAGGCCCCGCACCGCGCGCACCGCGCCGTAGCGGACGTCGAGCTTGTCGATCGTCAGAGTCATTCGGCGCTTCCCGCCGCGGCGCTCTCGCCGAGGTACGCAGCGGCGACGTCGATGTTGGCTCGGATCTCCGCCGGCGTCCCCTCGGCGAGCGTCATGCCCTGGTCGAGGACGACGACCCGGTCGCAGACATCCATCACGAGCGCCATGTTGTGATCGATCAGCAGCACCCCCGCGCCGTGCTCGTCGCGTACCGAGCGGACCGCGGACGCGAAGTCGGGAACCTCGGCCTCGGGCAGGCCCGCCGCAGGCTCGTCGAGGAGCACGAAGCGCGGATCGGTGGCGAGCGCGCGGGCGACGCCGAGCCTCCGCTCGTCGCCGTGTGCGAGGGCGTGCGCCGGGAAGTCGGCGTGGCGTGTGAGCCCGAGCAGCTCGAGCAGGCCGCTCGTGCGCGCGGCCGCCTTGCGCGGCCCGGCGCCGACGCCGAGCGCCGCGATCTCGATGTTCTCGCGCACCGTCAGGGCAGGGAACGCGTGCGCGTGCTGGAACGTCCGCGCGAGCCCGGCGCGGCCGCGACGATGGGCCGGCCAGCGTGTGACGTCACGCCCCTCGAGCTCCACCGACCCGCGGGTGGGCCGGTCGAACCCGCTCAGCACGTTCACGAGCGTGGACTTGCCCGCGCCGTTCGGGCCGATCAGCCCGACCACCTCGCGGCGCTCGAGCTCGAGCGACACCTCCCGCAGCGCCTGCACGCCCTCGAACGAGCGTGAGACGGCGGAGGCCCGGAGGGTTTCCCCGGGCCTCCGCTCGTGCTCGACCTCGCGGTCCGTCGTCGTCAAACGGTCCTAGATATGGGGGACGACCTTGGCCGTGATCGTGCCGACGACCTTCGGGACGTTGTCCTGGATCTCGATCACACGGTACTGGCGCCCGAAGACGGTGTGCAGCTTCGGGGAGAAGCTGACGAGACCGGAGAGCGTCGGCACCTTCTTGAACCTGACCATCTGCTGTGCGAGTGCCACGCCGCTCGTCGAGCCGTGCGCCCGCTTGATCGCGGTCACGACGCCGTCGATCGCCGCCGGCCCGGTGACGAAGCCGCCCGTCCCCGCCTTCACCGCCTTCGCGAGCTTGTTCACGGCCGCGCTCGGGTCGTTCCCGAACGCCGACGCATACGTGACGAACCAGTAGTTCGTCACCTTCGGGTCCTTCGGCAGCCAGTACGTGCCGTCGCCGGCCCACGAGTTGAGGATCGGCGTGTCGTTGCCGAGCGAGCGCAACCCGGAGACGAGGGTCGGGAGCGCGCCGAACGCGCCGGCGGTCGCCGTGACCACGACGTCGGCCTTCACGTTCTGGAGGCGGCTGACGACGTTCTGGACGTTCGTGCTGCCGAGCGACTGGTACGTCTCGCTGTCGACGACCTTGCCGCCGAGCTGCTTCCAGCGAGCCTGGAACGCCTTCGTCACGTCCTTGAAGTAGACGATCACGGTGTCGGTCGCGATCGCCGCCGACCGCCACCCCTTCTTCCACGCGAAGTCCGCCATCGCGGAGCCCTCGTCCTGCGCGACGTTGCCGAAGCTGAACGCGAGGGCGCCCTTCGCGCCGAAGCGCTTCGGCCCCATCTGGTCGGTACCGATGCAGGGCGCGACCGCGAGCACCCCGCGGTTGATCGCCTCTTGCACGACCGGGGCCGCGAAGTCGACGTCGCACGTCGTGAAGATGACGTTGGCGCCCTGCGAGAGCAGCTTCTGTGCACAGGCCTTTGCGATAGCCGGCTTGTTGTTCTGGGTGTCGCAGGTCTTGATCACGAGCGGCCGGCCGCCGACACCGCCCTTCGCGTCCAGCTGCTTGACGCGCAGCTGCGCCGCCGCGAGCGCCGGCCCGTCGAACGGCGCCATTGCGCCCTTCGAGTCGAACGCCCAGCCGATCACGATCGGCGAGCCCGCCTGCGTTCGAGCCGCAGCGGTCGCGGCGACCACGAGCGCCGCAGCGGCGACCATGACGAGCGCGAGCCGCGCCCTTGTCGATCCCGTCATCACCTCTCCTCTCATCGGGAAGAAGCCCGGCTCATGCCGCGACCTTCCTGTTCTGCCAACAGCGGATGAAGCTCTCGCGACTACGGTGCACGAGCTCGGCCGGTTCGACGTCCCAGAGCGAATCGGGATACGCGTCGCCGAAAGCGCCGTTGTCGGAGAAGATCTCGAGGTCGAAGTAGCCGTCCCAGCCGGCGCGCTCGAGCGACGCGAGGATGGACGGGACGTCGGCGCGACCCTCGCCGGGGAGGACGCGGTCGGCCCAGCCGCGGGTCGGCTCGCGCCAGTCGTTCACGTGCACGCCGACGAAGCGGTCGGCGAACTCCGCGATCTCGTCGTGGAGGTCGGGCGTCGACCAGAGGTGCCAGACGTCGAACTGGATGCCGAGCGCCGGGGAACCGACCTCATCGAGGAGCGCGACGGCGTCGGTCAGCGAGTTGACGTGCGACCAGTTCTCGCTGCCGGCGCGCTGGAACGGCTCGAGCGCCATGCGGACGCCCCTGCGCTCGGCCTCGCGCGCGATCTCGGTAAGCCCGTCGACGATCGTCCCGCGGTCGTCGCCGGGGCCGGTCAAGCAGACGATGCCGGACGGCTCGAACCGCGCCAACCGCTCGATCGAGGCGACGATCGCATCGATCCGCGCCCGTGGATCGTCCGGGCCCGGCAGGAGCGGGAGCGGCAGGATCGAGGGGACCTGCGGGACGGCGGTGGCGGAGCCGAGGCCGCTTGCCCGGAGCAATTCGAGCGGCTCGTCGTCGGGGCCGTCGCCGAGCTTCATCTCCCAGATGCCGATCGCGTCGACGCCGGCTTCCGCGTAGGTGCGCACGTCGTCGGCGAAGCCCGCGGCGAGCGTGCTCACCTGCGAGATCGAGAATCGCGGGAGTCCGGTGGAATCAGTCGCGCCCAGGGCCGTGGCGCAGTCTCTCACGCGTTTGACATCTGATCAAGTGTGGTTCAGGGTCAGCTTCCGTGGAGAGCGCGCCCGAGGTCCGGAGCGCCGCCGTCCGGCACCGGACGATGGCGGAGGCAGCGCTCGAGCGGCTCCGGGAGGCGATCATCATGGGCGAGCTCACCCCGGGAACGCCGCTTCGGCTGGAGGACCTGGCGCGGCAGCTCGGAATGAGCATCTCGCCGATCCGCGAGGCGGTGCGGCAGCTCGAAGCGCTCGGCCTCGCCGAGCACACGCCCCATCACGGCGCGAAGGTGATGCGGCTGGACGTGGAGGAGCTGCGCGAACTCTTCTCGATCCGGCTCGCGCTCGAGGGCATGGCCGTGCGGCGGGCGGCCGAGGTCGGCTCGGCCGCGGACGTCGCGGCGGCGCGCGAGCAGCTGACGGCGTACGACGAGGCCCGCCGCCGTGACGACATCCGCGCCGCGGTTCGCGCGCACGGCGCGTTCCACTTCGCGCTGTACGAGGCGTCGCGCTCTCCGTGGCTGCTGCGGCTCATCCGCCCCGCCTGGGACTCGTGCGAGCGCTATCGGCCGGTGCTGCTCGCGAAGGGCGCGGTGCAGGACCGGCACGAGGAGCTGGACGTCGAGCTTCTCGAGGGGTGCGCAGCCCACGAGCCCGATCGCGCGGCGCAGGCGCTCCACGACCACCTCGAGCTCGCGACGGACATCTACGCCGTCGAGCTCGAGGGCCGGTCCATCTTCGCGTTCTGAGCGCCGCGAACGGTGCAACCAGGTTGCCGTGCAACCTGGTTGCAGGGTGACTCGACCGCGCGACTGTGCAACCAGGTTGCTGTGCTGGTTGCAGGGGTGACTTAGACCGCGACCGCCTCCGCGGCGGCGTCGCTCGTCCGGAACTCCGGGATCACGTGCTTCGCGAAGAGCTCCTGCGCCTTGATCGCCTTCCAGTGCTCGGCGCCGCCCGGGTTCGTCGTGATGGCGATCTCGGTGAGGCCCTCGCAGACGTCGATCGTCTCCCGGACGCGCTTGACGACATCGTCGGGCGTCCCGACCCAGACGATGTCGCCGGCGATCATGTCGTCGTACGGCGTCGCAGCGAGCTTCTCCATGATCCCGGCCGTGTAGAAGCCGTAGCCGGCGGCGTTCAGCTTGTCCGCGGGGAGCGTGGGAAACTCGGTGAGCGGGGAGGCGTTGCCCTCGAGGAAGCCGCGCATGTGCTGCTCGGCCTCCCGCCTCGCGAGGTCGCCGTCCTCGTCGATGTAGCACGCGTGGATCCAGACGATGTCCGGCGAGGTGCCGTACTCGGCGCACTTGCCTCGATAGAGGTCGAGCTGCTCCTTCAGCGCCGCATACGGGAGCAGGGGCGGCACGGCCACGCCCCAGCCATGCTTCGCGGCGAGGTCGTACGTCTTGTCGGACGTGCCGCCGAGGATGACGCGGAACTTCTGGCCGCTGAACGGCACGATGTGGCTGTCGTCGACGTTCCAGTACTCGCCGTGGAACGTGACGACGTCGTTGTGAAGGGCTTCGATGAAGAGGTCGAGCGCCTCCTCGTAGCGCGGCCGCGACTCCTCGTCGAGAGGGAGACCCGCGGCGAGAGGGATCCACCCATGGCCGCGTCCGATACCGAACTCGTAGCGCCCCTTCGTGAGGATCGCGAACTCGTGGATCATCGCCGCCAGGACGAGCGGGTTGTGGTACGGGAGGATGTGGAGCATCGTCCGGAACCTGATCCTGCGCGTGCGCTCCGCCGCCATCCCGAAGAGACCGAAGACGTTCGCGGAAGCCGAGAACTTCGGGAAGAAGAGATGCTCGACGACGGCGTAGGCGTCGTACCCCAGCCGGTCCGCGTTCGCGATCTGCTCGAGCGTCTCGCCGTAGAGCGTGTCGTACGACTTGCCCGGCCAGCTCTGGATCTCGGTGTAGATGCTGAACTTCATGGTTCCTCGCTTTCGGTCTCGAGGGGCGGGCCGAGCCGGTGGAAGGCGCGGTCGTAGTAGAGGAGCGGGTCGCGCGGGTCGCCGGCGACGATCGCCTCGCGCACGACGCCGATCACGAGCGTGTGGTCGCTGACCTCGAACACGTCGCTCACCCGGCAGTCGAGATGAGCGAGCGCGCCGGCAATCATCGCGGGCGCGTCGTCGGCGGCCGCGCGCTCCGCGAAGACGTCGAGCGACTTCGGGCCGCCGGGGACGGCGCCGAGCTCGGCGAGCTCGAGATGCCCGACGCCGAGGATCGAGAGCCCGAACCGCCCCGACTCGAGAAGCGGCGCCCGGCCGCTCGCCGTGTGCGCGAGCGAGATGAGGATCTGCGGCGGCCTCGCGGAGATCGAGCAGCACGAGTTGATCGTCAGCCCCCAGATCCTGCCGTCGACCTCCACCGTGACGATGGCGACGCCCGTCGCGAGCGCCCGCATGGCGCCCTTGAACCGCTCCGGGTCGACCCCCGCGGGCTCGATTGCCTCGACGAACGAGTCGTCCGCCTCGATGAGGCCGCGGACGAGGACCGTCTCGGGCGCGACCTCGAGGTCCGAGTAGTCGCTCACCTCGAGCGCGAATCTACGAGTCGCTCAGGGAAATATCAAATATCAGACGACCCAAAGCTCACCGCCGCGTGAGCGAGCGCGCCTTCGCGAGCGCACGCCGCGGCGCAGGCGGCCGGAGCAGCGCGTGCGCGACGAGCGTGCCCGAGCCGGCGCCGAGCCCCGGGCCCGGCCAGGTGCTGGCGCCGATGTGCCAGAGGCGCTCGACCGGCGTCCGGTGGCCCGGCCTCGCCGGAAACGGCCGCCAGAGGAAGTTCTGGTCGAGCGAGAGCGCGCCGCCGTACGGGTCGCCGTGCCGAAGGTTCACGTTCAGCTGCTCGATGTCGGCCGGAGAGAGGACGACGCGGTCGAGCACGCTTGACTCGAGATTCGGGATGTGCTTCGCCAGCCGCGCCTGAATGCGGTTCGCGTACCGCTCGCGCAGTCGCTCCGACCACACGCCCTCGCCGACGTCGAGCTCTCCTGCGGCATCGCCCTTCACCCGCCACGGGAGCTCCTGCAGCTGCACCCAGAGGAGCCCCCTGCCCTCGGGCGCACGCGAGGGATCGAGCGTCAGCGGCTGACCGACTACGACGGTCGCCTCGGCCGGCAGGAGACCGCGCTCCGCCTCGTTGACCGCGCGGGAGACGCCGTCGAGCCCGGGCGTCACGTGCACGATCGCCGTCCGGCTCAGCCGCTCGTCGCCGAGCCAGCGCGCCGGCTCGGAGAGCGCGAAATGGATCTGCATCTCCGACCGTCCGTACCGGAAGCGGCGCGCGCCCTCCGCGACCGGCGCGGGCACGTCGACGTCGTCCAGCAGCCGTTCGTAGAGCTGCGTCGGCGTCACGTTTGCGATCACCGCCCGGCCCGCTGTCACGGTGTCGCCTCGGGACGTGCGCACACCGACGGCGCCTCCGCGCCGGACGAGCACACGCTCGACGTCGATCCCCGTCTCGCACGTCCCGCCGTGACCGCGGATCACCTGTACGAGAGCGTCTGCGAGCTTCGCGCCCCCGCCGCGCGGGACCGGCATCCCGCCTTCCTGGACCGCGACC
>DASSGL010000235.1:0-5106 GCA_035693525.1 Gaiellaceae bacterium
GGCTAAAGCCTGGTTGCCGAGGCAACGGCGCCGACGGGGCTGACCTCGAGCGGCAGCACAGTGTGCTCGGGGAAGCGCTCCGCGAGCTCCGCGGCGACCGCCTGCGCCGCGGCCGGCTCCGCCCACACGATCACGGTCGGCCCCGAGCCGGAGAGCGTCGCACCGAGCGCGCCCTGCGGCAGGTCCGCGCGGACGGCGCGCAGGTGCGGAGCGTGCTCCTCGCGGTACGGCTCGTGCAGCTTGTCGCCGGCTGCAGCCGCGAACAGGTGCGCCGCGCCTCCGGCGAGCGCCGCGCCGAGAAGGGTCGCCCGCCCGACGCTGTACGCGGCGTCGGCATGCGGCACCGATTGCGGGAGCGCGCCGCGCGACTCGGCCGTGTTCACGCGAGCCTCGGGGATCACCGCGACCGGCGTGGCCGGCAGGGAGTCGGCGACACGCTCGACGTTGCCGTCCCAGGTCAGGCAGACGCCGCCTGCGAGCGCCGGCGCGAGGTTGTCGGCATGCCCCTCCAACTCCAGCCCGGCGGCGAGCAGCTCCGTCGCGTCGGCCCGGACACCGGCGGTGAGCGCTCCCGCGACGAGGCCGAGTGCGACCACGGCTGCGCTCGAGCCGAGGCCGCGTTCCCGCGGTATGCGGTCGACGAAGCGAAACGAGTGACCGGCGGGCGACGCGAAGATCGAGAATGCCCGCACGCCGAGGTGGCTCTCGTCGACCTCACCGCCGCCGTCCGTGAGCTCGAGCTCGTTCCAGAGCTCGAGTGCCGCCCCCGCGACGTCGAAGCCGGCGCCGAGGTTCGCCGTGGTCGCGGGCGCGCGGACGTGGACGCTCATCCCACGAGACGGTCGAGCGCGTCCGGATCCTTCAACCCGTGCCCGGTCACGACGCAGACGACGCACTCGCCCGCGTGCGCCGAGCCCCGCACGAGACCGGCGATCCCGGCGGCCGAGGCCGGCTCCGAGAACAGCCCTTCGAGGGTGCGCAGCGACTCCCACGCGCGCACGAGCTCGTCGTCGCCGACCGTCACGATCGAGCCTCCGGATCGGGCGAGCGCGTCGGCGACCTCTTCGCGGTGGATCGGCTCGACGATACGGATGGCCGACGCGATCGTGTCGCCGCGCGCCGCGGCCTCGACCGGCACGAGCCGTGGCAGCGTTCCCGCGGCTGCTTCGAAGCCGCGGGCGTACGCCTTGGTGTTGCCGCCGCCGCCGTACGGGAGTGTCAACACGTCGGGCACCCGACCGAGCTGCTCCACGATCTCCACGGCCGCGCTCATCTGTCCCTCGATTCGATCGGGGTTCGTCGAGTTGACGAGCAGCGAGCCGTCCTCGGAAGCGAGCTTCAGCGCGGTCTCGTACGCACCCGTGAACGTGCCGGGAACCTCGACGATCCGGCCGCCGACCGCGCGCACCTGAACGAGCTTCGAGCTGGCCGCGCCGCCCGCCGGCACCACGATCACGGCCTCGATCCCGGCGCGCGCCGCGTAGGCCGCGCACGAGGCGGCGGTGTTGCCGGTCGACGCGCACACGATTCGCGTCACGCCTCGCTCGAGCGCTCGCGTCACCGCGACGGTCATGCCGCGGTCCTTGAACGAGCCGGTCGGGTTCGCTCCTTCCCACTTGAGCCAGAGCTCGACTCCGAGCCGGTCGGACAGGCGCGGCGCCGCGAGCAGCGGCGTCGATCCCTCACCCAGCGTGACGCGGGTCACGAGCCCTCGCCGAGCACGGGCGCGAGGAACGGCGGAGCGAGCACCTCGGGGAGGGACGAGAGCTCGGCGAGCGCGGTCTTCACCGCGCCGAGCCGGGCCTCGTGGAGGATCAGGTCCAGTGCCGCGCGCCCGTCCTCGAGATGCTGGACGAGCTGGGCGACGGAGACGCCGTGCGTCGCGAGCGTTCCGGCCGCGTGGCCGAGCACACCGGGCCGGTCGGCGACGTCGAGGTGCAAATAGAACGGCGACCGCCACTCGGCCGGATCCAGCCGATCGAGCTCACGCCAGCACGCGTCGTTCTGGAGGAAGCCGGTGCCCGCGGTGCCGACGACGCTGACGATGTCGGCGACTACCGCGGATGCAGTCTCGAGGCCGCCCGCACCCGGGCCGCCGAGCGTGATCTCCCGGATCGCGTCTCCTTGCAGCATCACCGCGTTGAACGCGCCGTCGACGGACGCGAGCGGGTGCGAGCGCTCCACGAACGCCGGCTGCACGCGGACGTCGACGGCATCCTCGACGAGCGTCGCGACGCCGACGAGCCGCACGACCATCCCGAATGCGGCCGCGGCCCCGACGTGATTCGCCTCGATCGCGGTGATCCCCTCGCACTCGACGTCTTCGAGCAGCACGCGCGAGCCGAACGCGACGGTCGCGAGGATCGCCATCTTCGCCGCCGCGTCGGCGCCGCTGACGTCGTCGGTCGGGTCGGCCTCCGCAAACCCCAGCGACTGCGCCTCGGCCAGCGCGTCGGCGTACGTCCCGCCGCGCTCCATCCGCGAGAGGACGAAGTTCGTCGTCCCGTTGACGATCCCGAGCACGCGGTGCACGTTCGTAGCGACGAGCGACTCGCGAAGGACCTTCACGACGGGGATCGCCGCGCACACCGAAGCCTCGAACCGAAGCTGTACGCCCGCTTCGGACGCGACCGTGAAGAGCTCGGCACCGTGGCGGGCCACGAGTTGCTTGTTCGCCGAGACGACGGGCTTCTGCGCGCGGAGCAGCTCGCGCACGTACCCGCCTGCAGGCTCGATTCCGCCCATCACCTCGGCGACGACGGAGATCTCGGGGTCGTCGCGGATCGCTGCGAAGTCGTCGGTGAGGACGCCGGTTCCGGGATCGAACGCCCGCTCTCGCTCGAGGTCGCGCACGAGCGCCCGGACGACGCGGATCCGGTGGCCGGTTGCGCGCTCGATCTCGTCGCCGCTCTCCGCCAGCATCCGGCTGACGGCGCTGCCCACCGTGCCGTAGCCGAGGAGGCCTACGCCGATGTCAACCGACGCCATCGCGCTGCGCGGCGAGGAGATCGTCGGTGCGAGCGCCCTTCCCGGCATCACCCGAGAGCAGCAGCTCGGCGATCTGGATCGCGTTCAACGCGGCGCCCTTGACGAGGTTGTCGCACGCGAGGAAGAGAACGAGGCCGTTGCGAGAGGCGCGGTCGACGCGAACGCGGCCGACGAGCACCTCGTCCGTCTGCGCCGCGGCGCCCGGCGTCGGGACGTCGACGACGCGAACCGAGGGGGCGGCGGCCAGCAGCTCCGTCGCCTGGTCCGGCGTGAGCTCGTCCTCGAGCTCGACCCACACCGACTCCGCATGACCGACGAGAACCGGCACGCGCACGGTCGTCGCACTGATCGGCAGCTCCGGCAGCTCGAGGATCTTCTGCGCCTCCGCCCGGATCTTCGCCTCTTCGTCTGTCTCGTCGCCCTCCCAGCTCCAGTCCATCGCCAGGTCGTGCTCGTCCTGCGGCTCGTTTCGAAGCTGCTCCATCCGCTGCGCGCCTGCACCGGACACGGACTGGTACGTCGAGACGCGTACGGAGGCGAGGCCGGCCGCATCGTGCAGCGGCTTCAACACGCAGGTGAGCGGGATCGTGCAGCAGTTGGGGTTCGCGACGATCCCGTCGTTCTCGAGCGCGCGGGCGCCGTTCACCTCGGGGACGACGAGCGGGATCCCCGGCTCGAGCCGGTACGCCGCCGACTTGTCGACAACCGCGGCGCCGCCGCGCACGGCGTGCGGCACGAGCTCGCGCGACGCGGACGTGCCGACGGAGAAGAGCGCGACGTCGAGGTCGCCTGCGGCGAGCGCTTCCGGCGTCGCCGCCTCGACGACGAGCCCACCGTCGAGCTCGCGCCCCGCGGAGCGGCCGGACGCGAACACGCGCACGTGCTCGTACCCGCGCTCGGCCAGCAGGCGCAGCGTCACCCGTCCGACCGCGCCCGTGGCGCCGACGACGCCGATCCGCGTCGACCTCTCAGGCACCGACGCGGTCCTCGGCGAAGAGACGGAACTTCTCGTGCACCGCGCGGACTGCGGCCTCGACCTCGGAGCCGCGGACGACGCAGGAGACTCTGATCGACGACGTGGAGATGATCTCGATGTTGATTCCGGCTTCGGCGAGCGCCTCGAACATGTCGGCGGCGACGCCCGGGTGGCTCTTCATTCCAGCGCCGACGAGCGACACCTTCCCGATCTCGGCGTCGTAGAGGACGCCGCGGGCGCCGATCTCGGTCGAGAGCCGCTCGAGGATCGGCTCCGTGATCGCGAGGTCGGTCTTCGGGAGCGTGAACGAGATGTCGGTCGCTCCCTCGGCCGAGGTGTTCTGGACGATCATGTCGATGTTCACGCCGGCGTCCGCGAGCGCGCGGAAGAGGCGCGCAGCGATGCCCGGGCTGTCCGGCACGGCGAGCACGGTCGCCTTCGCTTCCGACGTGTCATGGGTGACGCCGGAGATGATCGCCTTCTCGAGCATCAGGTTCTCCTCCTCACCGATCCAGGTGCCCTCGCCGTCGCCGGTCGTGGAGCGGACATGCAACGGCACACCGTACCGTCGCGCGATCTCGACGGAGCGCGCCATCATCACGCGGGCCCCGGTCGCCGCCATCTCGAGCATCTCCTCGTAGCTGATCGTCGGCAGCTTCAGCGCGTCGGGGACGATGCGCGGGTCGGCCGTGAACACGCCCTCGACGTCGGTGTAGATCTCGCAGGCGCCGCCGAGCGCGGATGCGAGCGCGACGGCGGTTGCGTCCGACCCACCGCGCCCGAGCGTCGTCACCTCGAGCTCGGTCGAGACGCCTTGGAAGCCGGCGACGAGGACGATGCGGTCGCGATCGAGCTCGTCGTTCAGCCGGCGGGCGCGAACCTCGACGATCTTCGCCTTGCCGTGCGTCGTGTCGGTGACGATTCCGGCCTGCGAGCCGGTGAGCGAGACGGCTTCGTGGCCGAGGTCGCTGATCGCCATCGCACAGAGCGCGTTCGAGATCCGCTCGCCGACCGAGACGAGCATGTCGTACTCCCGCGGATGGGGGCGCTCGGAGATCTCGTGCGCGAGCGCGATCAGGTCGTCGGTCGTGTCGCCCATCGCCGAGAGCACGCCGACGACGCGGCGGCCCGACTCGCGCGCT
>DASSGL010000236.1:0-9900 GCA_035693525.1 Gaiellaceae bacterium
ACGTCACGGTCGAGGAGGCCGCGTCGGGTCACGAGGCCGAGGCGCGCATCCGGCGCCGGCATCCCGACGTGGTCGTGCTCGACCTGCGGATGCCCGGAATGGGCGGCGCCGAGCTCTGCGCGCGCCTGAAGGCGAATCCGAAGACGGCGGACATCCCGATCGTCCTGCTGACCGGCGCCGACGCCGAGGAGGCGCGGCGCGCGCAGCGGGCGGGAGCGGCCGCGCTCGTACGCAAGCCGTTCAGCCCGCTCGACCTGCTCGCCGTGGTGCAGCGCGTGTCGGGGCGCGCGCCGGTTCCGCGCCCGCCGCGGACTGCGCATCGGGCAGACAAGGAGCTCGTGCTGTACGCACGTGACCTGCAGCACCTGCTCGAGGTCGAGCGAAGCCAGCGTGCGCTGCTGCAGCAGTCCTACCTCGCGACCGTCACGTCTCTGGCAAGCGCGCTCGAGTCGCGCGACATCCGCACCGGCGCGCACTCGCAGCGGGTGCAGCGGTACGCGACGGAGCTACTCGACCTCGTCGACCCCGGGCGCCTCGACCGCGATCCCGGACTGCGTTACGGGTTCCTCCTGCACGACATCGGCAAGCTCGCGATTCCGGACGAGATCCTGCAGAAGCCGGGGCCGCTCACGCGGACGGAGCGGCGCAAGATGCAGTCCCACACGGTGCTCGGCGAGCAGATGCTCGGCGACGTCGCCGTGCTGCACGGCGAAGGGCTGAAGATCGTGCGCTCGCACCACGAGCGCTGGGACGGTCGCGGGTATCCCGACGGCCTCCGCGGCGCAGACGTCCCGCTCGGTGCGCGCGTCTTCGCGGTCGCCGACGCGCTCGACGCGATGACGAGCGACCGCCCGTACCGCCGAGCGCAGAAGTGGGGTGCGGCGCGCGACGAGATCGTCGCGCAGGCGCGCAAGCAGTTCGACCCCGAGGTCGTCGAAGCCTTCAGCGAACGGGAATCCGTGCTCCACGACGTCCACCGCGAGCTTGCGGTGGCATAGACACGATTCGTCGTCTGCCAGGGCTTTTGACGATGTCGTGACGGTCCAGGCACGGGGCCTGGCCCCGGACGTGGAACGTTTGGAGAGGGCCCTTCAGGCCGTGGGAGACTGGGGCACTGGGACCTGTTGCCAGCGGACGATCTTGCCGCTGCGGACGACGAAGAGGGCGGCGGCTCGTTGGCCGAGGCCGTCGCAGCGGTGCTTGGGGCGAGTGCCGAGGACGAACGTCGCAGTCGCACTGTCGCCGCGCACGCGGATGCCGACGATGCGGCCCGCACATGGCAGCGCGTCGTTGAACGCGACCGCGAGCCGGTGCGTGTTCAGCCGCACGTCGACTCCGGGCTGGATCACGCGTGCGTTCGGGGCGAAGAGCTGCGCCGCACGCTCGTTGTCGTTCGCGTTCAGCGCGCGGCTCCACGCGCGCACCACGTCCGCAGGGGACGTCGCCGCCTGTGCCGAGCCCACCGCCAAGACGGCGAGCACGGCTCCCCCGAGCACGAGCCGCCTCACCACGCCGAAAATATAGTGGGGTTGTGGATTTCGAGGCCACCGCCGAGCAACGCGAGATCCAGGCCCTCGCCCGCGAGTTCGCGCGTCAGGAGATCGAGCCGCACGCGGCCGAGTGGGATCGCGAGCACGCGTTTCCGCGGCCGCTCTTCGCGAAGCTCGCGGAGCTCGGGCTCATGGGCACCTGCATCCCCGAGGAGTACGGCGGCGCGGGCACCGACTTCCTCTCGTACATCCTCGTGCTCGAGGAGCTCTCGCGCGCCGATGCCGGGGTGGGAGTCACGGTCGCCGTGCATACGAGCGCGGCCACCCTGCCGATCCTCACCTTCGGCACCGACGAGCAGCGTTCGCGCTTCGTGCCCCCGCTCGCGCGCGGCGAGCACCTCGGCGCCTTCGCCCTCACCGAGCCCGAATCCGGCTCGGATGCGGCTGCGCTCCGCACACGCGCCGACCAGGACGGAGACGGCTGGCGGATCAGCGGCGCGAAGCAGTGGATCACGAACGCGCGCTACTCCGGCACGATCCTCGTCTTCGCGCGCACCGATCCCGACACGTCCGGCGCTGCCGGGATCAGCGCGTTCATCCTCGACGCCGACCACGTGCAGGTCACGCGCGACGAGGAGAAGCTCGGGCTCAATTCGTCGATCACGAACGATCTCGTGATCGAGGACGCCGCCGTCGGCCGCGAACGCCTGCTGAGCGAGGAGGGCAAGGGTTTCCACGTCGCGATGTCGACGCTCGACGCGGGCCGCATCGGGATCGCCGCGCAGGCGCTCGGCGTCGCGCAGGCCGCGTACGACGTGGCCCGCGAGTACGCAACAAAGCGCCATGCCTTCGGCCGCCCGATCGCGCAGCACCAGGCGATCCGCTTCAAGCTCGCCGACATGGCGACGGAGATCGAGGCCGCGCGCCTGCTCGTCTATCGCGCGGCCGCTCTGAAGGATCGAGGCGAGTCGGTCACCGAGGCAGGCGCAAAGGCGAAGCTCTTCGCCTCTGAGGTCGCGCGCCGGCAGACGGGGGAGGCCGTTCAGATCCTCGGCGGCTACGGCTACACGAAGGAGTTCCCGGTCGAGCGCTATTACCGCGACGCGAAGGTCACGGAGATCTACGAGGGGACGAGCGAGATCCAGCGCCTCGTCATCGCGCGCTCGATCCTCGGCCTGCAGGAGCGCGCCACCGCGTAGCGGCCGACTCCGTACCCTAGGGCCGTGCCCCGCGATACGAACGAGCCGGTCCGCCTGACGAAGATCTACACGCGTGGAGGCGACGCCGGCAAGACGAGCCTGGGCGACGGCAAGCGCACGTCGAAGCTCGACCCGCGCATCCGCGCCTACGGTGCCGTCGACGAGCTGAACTCGCAGCTCGGCGTCGTTCTCGCGGGCGCGCTTCCGGAGGCACTTCGCGGCCCTCTCGAGCGCGTCCAGAATCAGTTGTTCGACGTCGGCGCGGATCTCTCAGTGCCGTTCGCCGGCCCGGACGACCGGCTGCGAACGACGCAGGCGATGGTCGACGAGCTCGAGGCGCTGTGCGACGAGCACAACGCGGCGCTCCCGGAGCTGAAGAGCTTCGTGCTTCCGGGCGGCAGCGAGGCCGCGGCACGGCTGCACGTCGCCCGCGCCGTCGCGCGGCGCGCCGAGCTCGTGTCGCTCGAGGCGGACGTGAATCCGCTCGCGCGGGTCTACCTCAACCGGGTCTCTGACCTCCTGTTCATCTTCGCGCGCGCAGCGAACGCGGACGCAGGGCGTGCCGAGCCGCTGTGGCGGCCCGGCGGCGGCACCTAGACTTCGCGGCGATGGCGACGACCGAGGACCCGCGCGCCGAGCGGCAGGCGACCTCCACCGAGCGCTGGAAGGAGGAGCTCTACGAGGCGACGCCCGAGCGTCAGGGCGAGCTCTTCTCGACGATGTCGGGAGTCGAGAACGAGCCGCTGTACACACCGGACAACGTCGAGCTCGAGTACGAGCGGGATCTCGGCTATCCGGGCGTCCATCCGTTCACACGCGGCGTCTACCCCTCGATGTACCGCGGCCGGCTGTGGACGATGCGCCAGTTCGCGGGCTTCGGCACAGCCGAGGAGACGAACGAGCGCTTCCGGTATCTGCTCGAGCACGGGCAGACGGGCCTCTCGACGGCGTTCGACATGCCGACGCTGATGGGCTACGACAGCGACCATCCGCGCTCGTTCGGCGAGGTGGGGCGCGAGGGCGTCGCGATCGACTCGCTCGACGACATGGAGACGCTCTTCGACGGGATCCCGCTCGGGGAGGTCTCGACGTCGATGACGATCAACGCGCCGGCGGCGATGTTGCTCGCCTTCTACGCGTGCGTCGGTGAGGAGCAGGACGTCCCGATCGCGGCGCTGCGCGGAACGGTGCAGACGGACATTCTCAAGGAGTACATCGCGCAGAAGGAGTGGATCTTCCCGCCGCAGCCGTCGATGCGGCTCGTGGTGGACATGATCGAGTGGTGCTCGCGGGAGATGCCGTTGATGCACCCGGTCTCGATCAGCGGGTACCACATTCGCGAGGCCGGCTCGACCGCCGCGCAGGAGCTCGCGTTCACGCTCGCCGACGGATTCGCGTACGTCGACGCGTGTGTTGCGCGCGGGATGGACGTCGACGACTTCGCGCCTCGGCTCTCCTTCTTCTTCAACGCGCATCTCGACTTCTTCGAGGAGATCGCGAAGTACCGGGCGGCACGGCGGATCTGGGCCACGCGGATGCGGGAGCGCTACGGTGCACGCAATCCGCGCTCGTGGCTGCTGCGATTCCATACGCAGACTGCCGGTGTCTCGCTGACGGCGCAGCAGCCCGAGGTGAATCTGATCCGGACCGCGATCGAGGCGCTCGCCGCCGTCCTAGGCGGGACGCAATCACTGCACACGAACAGCTTCGACGAGGCGCTCGCGCTGCCCACGGAGCATGCGGTTCGGCTCGCGCTCCGGACGCAGCAGGTGATCGCGCACGAGACGGGGGTGGTGAACACGATCGATCCGCTCGGCGGCTCGTACCATCTCGAGCGCCTCACGAACGAGCTCGAGCGTCAGGCGTACGAGTACTTCGACCGAATCGAGAAGCTCGGCGGCGTCGTCGCCGCGATCGAGGAGAACTTCATGCAGCGCGAGATCGCCGAGGCGTCGTACCGGTACCAGTCGGAGGTCGAGCGCGGCGAGCGCGTCGTCGTCGGCGTCAACCGCTACGAGCTCGAGGACGAGGCGCCTCTCGAGATCCTGCGTATCGACCCCGCGCTCGAGCGGAAGCAGATGGACCGGGTTCGCGCCGTGCGCGCGCGGCGGGACTCCGCCGCCGTCGAGCAGGCGCTCGCCGAGCTGAAACGCTCGGCGGAAGGCGACACGAACCTGATGGAGCCGATCATGCTCGCGTCGCGCGCGTACGCGACGATGGGCGAGATGTGCGACGCGCTGCGCGAGGTCTGGGGCGTCTGGCGCGAGACGCCGGTCTTCTAGAGTAGTCGCGATGGCAGGGAAGATCAGGGTCGTGATCGCGAAGCCGGGCCTCGACGGGCACGACCGCGGCGCGAAGATCATCGCGCGCGCACTCCGCGACGCAGGTATGGAGGTGATCTACACCGGGCTGCATCAGACGCCCGAGCAGATCGTCGAGACCGCCGTCCAGGAGGACGCCGACGCAGTCGGGATCTCGATCCTGTCGGGAGCGCACATGACGCTCGTGCCCCGCATCCTCGAGCTGTTGCGCGAGAACGGCGCCGACGACGTGCTCGTCGTCGTCGGCGGCACGATCCCGGCGGACGACGCGAAGGAGCTGAAGCGGCAAGGTGTCGCAGACGTGTTCGGTCCCGGCGCGCCGACGAGCGACATCGTCGACTTCCTGAAAGACGCCGTTCCGGCGTGATCGACGTCTCGCGTGACGGCGCCGTCGCGACCGTGACGATCGACCGGCAGGAGGCATTGAACGCGCTCGACGTCGCGACGCTGACCGAGCTGCGCGACCGGTTGCGCGAGCTCGAGGCCGATGCCGACGTGCGCGCCGTGGTGCTCACCGGCGCGGGGGAGAAGGCATTCGTCGCGGGTGCGGACATCAAGTACATGAGCGGCCTCGGGCCCGACGAAGCGAAGGGGTGGGGTGCGCTCGGGCACGAGGCGGCGCGACTGCTCGAGACGATGCCGAAGCCGACGATCGCAGCCGTCAACGGCTTCGCGCTCGGCGGCGGCTGTGAGCTCGCCCTCGCCTGCGACCTTCGCTATGCCTCGTCCCGGGCGAAGCTCGGCCAGCCCGAGATCGATCTCGGCATCGTCCCGGGTTGGGGCGGCACGCAGCGGCTCGCACGAGTCTGCGGCATCGCCGTCGCCAAGGACCTCATCTTCACCGGGCGGACGATCGGCGCCGAGGAGGCGCTTCGGGTCGGCCTCGTGCACGAGATCGCGGACCCCGTGCTCGACCGGGCGCACGAGGTCGCGGCCGGCTTGGCGGCGAAGAGCCCGGTCGCGCTCGCACTCGCCAAGCGGCTCGTGAACATGGCCCCCGGCGCCCTCGACGACGAAGCCGGCTCGTTCGGCGAGCTCTTTGCCGGCGAGGACGCAAAGGAGGGCCTCGCGGCGTTCGTCGAGAAGCGCGCGCCGAGCTTCGTCGGCCGATAACGGCCGTTAGCCGAGCTGCACGATGGCGGCGCTGAGGGCGCCGTCGGTGCCGAGCATCGCCTTCGTGGTCGCGAGAGCAGGTTGCGTCCACACGACGACCGACTCGCCCTCCTGAGCTGCGAGCAGCTGCGCACCGGGGGATGTCGACGGCTTCTGCTGCACGACTGCGGAGTCGGGAACCGTGAGCGTGAGCTCCTGTGTCAGCCCTTTCAGCTTGAGGTTCATCGGGAAGCCCTGAAGCGTCGAGAGCTTGAGCGTCAAGGATGTGTCCGTCGTCGTCACGATGGTGCCGGTGAGCGCGAGCGTGAACGGCGTGCCGGTCTTCGCATAGAAGAGCAGATGCTGCGCCGTCTGCAGGTACGGGAAGGGCGACACGGCAGCGCCTCCGCCGGGATGCACCTCGAAGTGGAGGTGCGCGTGCGCACCGTCCGCATCGCCGGAGTCGCCGACGTAGCCGAGGAGCTGGCCGGCATTGACCTTGGCGCCGTCCTTCAGTCCGCGGGCGTACGCGACGCCCGGCACGCATTTGCCGCGGTTGTCGTTCCCCGTCGTGAGGTCGTTGTTCAAGTGGATGTAGTCGTAGCTCGTGCCGCTCTCGCCGTACAGGTAGAGCATGCAGCCGGCGCTCGCCGAGGTCGTCCAGAACTTCACCTTCCCGGCCTCGACGGCGACGACCGGCGTCTTCTTCGTGGCGAGCAAGTCGTTGCCCTGATGAGGCCCGCCGGGACGCGCTTGGCCGAAGTCGTCGATATAGGTGGTCGGTCCTCCGACGGGAAAGATGAGCGTCGGCACGGTCCCCTTCTTCGGCACTCCACCCGAAGCCGGCACGGCGAAGCCGAGCAGGAGAAACAGGAGAAGAACTCCTCGGGCTGTCGTCCGGTGGCGTCTCATCGGGCTCCGGCGGCGCGCGAAGGGCCCGACGCTAGCAGGCATGCCCGAGCCGTGCCCCGGAAGGAATCGCGTTTTACGCGTCGTAAACGTGGATCCTCATGCGCTTCCGTCTCGCACTCGTGGGGGCGTTCGCAGCGGCGTGCGCGGCAGCCGCATCCGCAGGCGCAGCCCTGAACCCGCAGCATGCGGGTCTACAGGTGGCGCTGCGTGCACAAGGCCTGTATCTCGGCCCGATCGACGCGATCATCGGACCGAGAACCGTCGCCGCGGTGCGAGCGTTCCAGCGGAGCCACAGCCTGCGCGTGACCGGTAGAGCGGATCTCCAGACGCGGCGACAGCTCGGCCCGCTCGGCACGCCGCTCTTCGGCTCGCGCACGCTCTCGCGCGGCAAGTTCGGCTGGGATGTCGCGGTGCTGCAGTTCCTGCTCGTCAAGCACGGCGTGCACGTGCCGGTCAATGCGTACCTCGACCGCCCGACGGTCGCCGGCATCAAGCGGTATCAGCGCGCGATGCACCTTCGTCGCGACGGGGTCGCCGGGCCGGCGACGTTCGCCGCGCTCGGGTTGCAGACGCACGTGCCCGTGAAGCGAGTTCGGGTCGCGTTGGCGTCGCGCTACGTCGTGCGGCCGGGCGACTCGCTGACGGCGATCGCCCGCAAGCACGGGACGACGCTGTCGAAGCTCGCGCACCTGAACAAGCTCAACCCGGCGAAGCCGCTCCTGATCGGCGTGAGGCTCCGCATCCCGGCCAAGGTGCACTCGGCTCCGACATCGGTCTCGGCGTCGAACGCGGGTGCGGTACGCGACTCCATCGACCGCTGGGCCGGGCACTACGGCATCGACCGCAGCCTGGCCCGCGCGCTCGCGTGGATGGAGTCGGGATACAACAACAGCGTCGTCTCGAATGTCGGCGCGCAGGGCGTCATGCAGTTGCTGCCCACGACGTGGGACTACGTCGAGAACATCTTGATCGGACACCCCGTCTCGCACGACGCGGACGGCAACGTCCACGTCGGCCTGGCCTACCTCAACCACCTCCTGGACGTGTTCAAGGGGGACCAGCACCTGGCCCTCGCGGCCTGGTACCAGGGCGAGCGCGCGGTGAAGAAGGCGGGGCCGTACAAGGTCAGCAAGGCCTTCGTCGCCGACGTGCTGGCGCTCAAGCAGCGCATGTAGGGGGACAGGCATGGGTGGTGCGTACCACCCGCGATTCGGCTCTGTTCCAGGCTTTGCGGGGATCGCCCCGGCAGGTGAAGCCGTAATCGGTGACAGTCACCGGGTGTGTAGGATCGCCCGCGGTCATGAAGATCGCCGTCTGCGTGAAGCACGTCCCTGAGGGGATGGGCCGCATCGATCCGGGGACGAAGCGCCTCGACCGCACGGGTGAGGGCTCGCTCAACCACTTCGACGCGAACGCCGTGGAGGAAGCGCTGCGGCTGAAGGGCGACGGCGACGCCGAGGTGGTCGTGGTCTCGCTCGGCCCCGAGCGGGCGGCCGACTCGCTGCGGAAGACGCTCGCGATGGGCGCCGACCGCGCCGTTCTCGTCACCGACGAAGGCGCGGCCGGCTCCGATCTCGTCGCGACGAGCCTCGTGCTCGCGAAGACGCTCGAGCGCGAAGACCCGGACCTCGTGCTCTTCGGCCAGCAGGCGTCGGACGGCGACGGGGCGGTCCTCTGGGCCGCGATCGCCGAGCGTCTGCGCCGCCCCGTCGTCTCGCAGGCAGCAGAGCTCACCGTCGAAGGAGAGACGCTCCGCGTCAAGCGCCAGACCGAGCACGGCTACGACGTGATCGAGGCGCCGCTGCCGGCCGTCGTCGCCGTGAGCGACGCGATCAACGAGCCGCGGTACCCGTCGCTGAAGGGGATCATGGGCGCCAAGAAGAAGCCGTTCGAGACGCTCTCGCTCGCCGACATCGGCATCGACCCCGGCGCTGCAGGCGAGGCCGGGTCGAAGACGGAGGTTCTCGCGCTCGGGGAGCCGCCGTCGCGCGGAGACGCGCGTCGCATCGAGGGCGACGGCGACGCCGCGCAGGCGATCCTCGACTTCCTGACGGAGAAGAGGCTCGTGTGAGCACGCTCGTTTTCGTCGAGCACCATGGAAGCGAGCTCGAGAAGGGCTCGCTCGGCGTCCTCGGGAAAGCGGCGACGCTCGGTGACGGCGACGTCGCTGCGGTGCTCGTCGGCGGCGGCGTTCGGGCGCTGGCCGGCGAGGCCGGCTCGTACGGCGCTCGCACCGTGCACGTCGCGGAGGACGACACCCTCGAGCCTCCGCTCCCGCAGCCGCGAGTCGACGCGCTCGCGAAGGTCGTGCAGGACGGCGGCTACGACACCGTTCTCTTCGCGAACTCGGTGCTCGCCGCCGACGTCGCCTCCGCCCTCGCTGCTCGCCTCGACGCCGGGCTGAACTGGGATCTCGTCGACATCGAGTCGCGCGACGGCTCCCTCGTCGGCAAGCGGCCCGCGCTGCAGGACTCGGTGCTCGTCGAGGTCGGCTGGCGGACGACGCCGCGGCTCGCGCTCTTCCGCGCCGGCTCGTTCGACGCGACGCCGACGGGCGGCGGCGAGCCGCGAGTCGAGGACGTCGCATTCGAGCTCAGCGACTACTCGCGTGCCGCGAGGATCGTGGGCCAGGAGGAGGAGCAGGCGAGCGGCCCGTCGATCGAGGACGCCGACGTGATCGTCGCGGGCGGACGCGGCCTCGGCGCACCTGAGAACTTCACGCTCGCGGAGGAGCTCGCACGTGCGCTCGGCGGCGCCGTCGGCGCCACGCGCGCGGTCGTGGACGCGGGCTGGTACCCGTACGCCGCGCAGATCGGCCAGACCGGGAAGATCGTCTCGCCGAAGCTCTACGTCGCGCTCGGCATCTCGGGCGCGATCCAGCACAAG
>DASSGL010000237.1:0-5143 GCA_035693525.1 Gaiellaceae bacterium
CGCAGCGACGAGGTAGCGGATGCGAACCATTTGGACACCTCCTTCGTGGCTGTATCAGCCAATCACGACGACCTGAGGGACAGCCGAGAATGTCCTGTGAATGACCCGATCTCGGCGGCGGCCCCGACTGCCGAGGCGGCCTTGTCGGTGGCCTGACGGAGGGCCGTTTGGTCAGCCGCCCGTGGCTGCTGCCGACGCTCCCGCGCCGGCTGCGCCCTGCGCATCGGCCGCGAGACCGCGGACGACGAAGGCGGCGAAGAGCAGCAACTCGGGCTCGACTGCGTCAGGATCGTCGACGATGACCTTCACAGGTCGTCGACCCCAGCCCTTGCCGTCGAGCACGGCGATCTCGCGATCCCGGTCTGCGAGCGCGTAACGCTCGCGCCAGCTGCCGGCCGGGCGCAGTGCGAGCTCTCGGTCGAGCCAGCGCACGGTCCCGCCGCGGCGCAGACCGCGCGGCTGGAACCTTCCGACCGGGGCGCGTGCGCCATCGACGGCCAGAACGGATCGCCGCCAGAACCCGGTACGGGCGAACCGCCAGCTTGCGCCGTCGGCCTCGGCGAGCGCCGCGCGCGAGAAGGGTCCCTCGAGTCGTAGCGTTCCGACCCCGTCGAGGGTGTAGACGCGCCGGTCGCCCGGTGTGCGGGTCAGCTCGAGCTCGGGCATCGACTCGAGCCACGATACCGCTCGCCCGCGGGACCAGCCGATCCGCGCACACCCATACGCGATCGTACGGCGCGACTCCGGATCGGTGGCGGTTGCGCCAATCATCCCGGCGGCATGAGTCCTCTGCGACGGAGGTGGCGTAGCGTCGCCCACGTGAAGATGCTGCTTCCAGCCGTCTGCGTCGCCCTTACCGCCGCCGCTGCCGCGGGCGCGGCGCCGGCGCCACCCGACCTCGTCGGGAGCTGGACGCGCACGGTCTCCGCGAAGGACATCGCACGCGCGCACGCCAAGAAGATCGCCGCCGGCACAACCTGGACGCTCGCGATCGGTAGCACGAAGTCGAGCGTCCGCTCGCCCCACGTCGCCACCTACACCGGTACCGTCGTCCCGGCGGGACCAACGCTCGTCCACATCGAGCTCGGCGGGGACAGCTCCGACCTCTATGCCTGGCGGCGCGTAGGCGCGACTCTCATCCTGACGAAGAAGCACGACCCGATCGCCAACCGTGCGGCCATCCTCGTCGGCACGTGGAAGCACCGTTAGGAAAGGCATCGCCCGCAGTCCGCGGAACGAACGCCTCATGCGGCTAGCCTCTGCCGATGGAGACCCCCGAGCGGCTCATGGAATTGCGCGTGCCTCCGGGCCGGCGGGCCGAGCTCGCCAAGCGGGATCCAGGTTCACGTCTCGGACTCGGCGACAAGCAGGCAGGAGAGGCTCGACTCTCCGAACTGGCTGCCGAGCTCAGCGTGCTTTCCAACCGGTTGTGGGCTGAGGGGCGGCGATCGCTTCTCCTGGTGCTCCAGGGTCTCGACGCCTCGGGTAAGGACGGCACGATCAGCCACGTCTTCAAGGGCGTGAATCCGCAAAGCTGCCGCGTCCATTCGTTCAAGGAGCCGGCCGGCGTCGAGCTCGCTCACGATTACCTCTGGCGCGTGCATGCGGCCTGCCCGCAACGGGGCGAGGTCGGCATCTTCAACCGTTCCCACTACGAGGACGTCGTCACCGTCCGCGTGCGGGAGCTCGCGCCCGAGCGCGTGTGGAAGCGTCGGCCTCGTCACATCCGCAAGTTCGAGCGGATGCTCGTCGACGAGGGCACCACGGTCGTCAAGGTGTTCCTCAACGTTTCCCGCGACGAGCAGAGAAAGCGACTCGAAGAGCGCCTCGAGAACCCGGAGAAGGCCTGGAAGTTCCGTCGGGAGGACATCGACGACCGCGCGCGATTCGACGACTACATGGCCGCGTACGACGAGGTGCTGACCGAGACCTCGACCGACTGGGCGCCGTGGTACGTCGTCCCGGCCGACCGAAACTGGATCCGCAACCTCGTCGTCGGCGAGCTCCTGGTTGCAGCCCTTCGCGGCATCGACCCGCAGCTGCCGACGATCGATCCTCAGCTCGAAGGGCTGCGGATCGGGTAGAGGCCGTCGGTATCGGCACCTCGTCGGCCGACCGTCTATTCTCGGGGCGTGCAGGAGACGCGCACCGGCGCTGCTCGGCAGACGAAGTTTCTGCTCGACGAGTCGCAGCTGCCGCGGCGCTGGTACAACATCCGCGCCGACATGCCGACCGCGCCGCAGCCCGTGCTGCATCCGGGCACGGGACAGCCGGTCGGGCCGGACGATCTCGCGCCTCTCTTCCCGATGGAGCTCATCGGCCAGGAGGTGAGCGAGGACGCGGAGATCGCCATCCCTGAGGAGGTTCTGGAGATCTACAGCCTCTGGCGGCCGACGCCCTTGTTCCGTGCGCGGCGGCTCGAAGAGGCGATCGGGACGCAGTCGAGGATCTTCTACAAGTACGAAGGGGTGAGCCCGCCGGGCAGCCACAAGCCGAATACGGCAGTGGCGCAGGCGTTCTACAACAAGCGGGAGGGTCGCACTCGACTGGCCACCGAGACCGGGGCGGGGCAGTGGGGGAGTGCGCTCGCGTTCGCCTGCAGGTTGATCGGGCTCGAGTGCAAGGTCTACATGGTCAAGATCTCGTACGAGCAGAAGCCGAGCCGGCGCTCGATGATCCAGACCTGGGGCGCGGAGATCGTCCCGAGCCCATCGGAGGACACCGAGTCCGGCAGGGCGATCCTCGCCGAGCATCCCGAGTCGCCCGGCAGCCTCGGGATCGCGATCTCGGAGGCTGTCGAGGATGCGGCGGGACGCGACGACACGGCGTACTCGCTGGGCAGCGTCCTCAACCACGTGCTCCTGCATCAGACGGTGATCGGGCAGGAGGCGCTCGCGCAGATGGCGCTCGCGGATGCGTACCCCGATGTCGTGATCGGCTGTGTCGGCGGCGGCTCCAACTTCGCCGGGCTCGCCTTCCCGTTCCTACGCGAGAAGATCGCCGGGCGCGACATCGACGTGCTCGCGTGCGAGCCGGCGGCCTGTCCGACGCTTACACGCGGCGTCTTCGCCTACGACTTCGGCGACACGAGCAAGCTGACACCGCTCGTGGCGATGCACACGCTAGGGCACGACTTCGTCCCCGCCCCGATCCACGCCGGGGGGTTGCGCTACCACGGCGTCGCACCGCTCATCTCGCAACTCGTGCGCGACGGGCTGATCCGCGCCGAGGCGTACCTGCAGAACGACGTCTTCGGCTCCGCAGTCCTATTTGCCGGGAGCGAGGGGATCCTTCCTGCGCCCGAGGCCGCCCACGCAATCCACGGCGCACTGCAAACGGCAACGGCCGCCGACGAGGCGGGCGAGGAGAAGACGATCTTGTTCAACCTCTCCGGCCACGGCCACTTCGACATGTCGGCGTACGACAACTACTTCGCCGGCAAGCTCGAGGACGTCGCCCTCGACGAGCAGGAGATCGAGCGCGCGCTCCGCGCAATCGAGGGACTGCCGACGCCTGCCTGAGTCCGCGGCCGTTCGGCCCTACGGATGACTGGGTCTGGGAATCGAGGTGAGGGCACGAACTCGATGGCCGACGCGCAGCGCCACGCGGGCCGTCAAGTGCAGCCATGGATGCTTCGACGAGGTGCTACGGAGCTCGCGTGCGAGCCGCTCCGCATCGGCCTCCCGCATGCGGTCTGAGTGATGCGCAGAGATGAGGCGACGGACCGAATCGGGATCGTAGGCGTTCACGGTCACCGTCCCCCGAGTGCGCCGGGGTGCATCGGTAGGGGCACCATGAACCGAGCCTGCATTTCGATCTCGCTTTCGTGTCTGCCTCCAAGACGACGGATGCGGGATCGTTCTTCCCATCGTCCTTCTCAGGGAATACTCCGGTCGTGCCGAACGAGCGGAACCGGCAGCTCCGGGAGGTCGCCCAACGCGTCGCCGATGCGCTCCCGCGCGACGTGGCGGAGGAGGTGGTGCTCACCGGCAGCGTGTCGCGCGGCGTCGCGGACGAGGTCTCCGACATCGAGATGCTCGTCGTCACGCGGGAGGCGATGGAGCTGGCTCGATGCTTCGAGCACGCTCGGGCGGCGGGGCTTGACGACCTTGACACCTGGGGCGATCAAACGACGCCGACAAGACGCGTTTCCGGCTTCCTCGAGGGTGTCCCCCTCGAGCTCACGTGGTGGTCGCGGGAGCACGCCGAAGCGTCGATCGATTCGTTCTTCCGTCCCGGTGATCTGTCATCGGCTGCTGATGCGATCGCTCACGGCGTCCCGCTGCGGACGTCGGGCTCGCTCGCGCGGTGGCAAGCCCGACTGAGCGATTATCCGGAGGAGCTCGCGAGGGCTCGAATCGAGGACGCCGCTCTGACCTGGGGCGGTTTTACGCCCGCCGGGTTGCTGACGCTCGCCCGCACCGGCGAGCAGCTCGCGCGCATGGAGCGAATGCTCGACGATGCCTCGCGTGTCCTCCGCATCGTCTACGCGCTGAATCGGGTCTGGCAGCCAACGCATAAGCGGCTCGCGAAACGCGTAGCGTCGCTTGCCGTCAAGCCTGCCCAACTCGCCGAGCGCATCGACGAGGCTTTCTCAGAGTCGGACCCGCGGCGCGCATTGCTCGTCATGACGGAGCTGCAGTCGGAGACCGTGGCTCTCGCACCGGACGGCCCGAACGTCGATCGCGCGCGTCGGTGGCTGGCGGCCGCCGCGAACCTGCTCTCGAGTGCACGGTAGGTGGCTGCTCCGGATTGGTGAGCCGCCCACGAGTCAGAGGCGCGGGCCGAGCGCGAACTCGAGCGCGCGCGGGAGCTGGCGGCGCCAGAAGCGGCCGTCGTGCCCGCCCGGCTCGAGGAGGAGCTCGCGCGAGAGACGAAGGGCGTCGAGCTCGCGGGCGAAACTTCGCGTAAGGCCGGCGGTGCGGCGGTCCGCGGTGGATCCGCAGGAAAGGAAGAACCGCGTGCCTTCGTGACGGAGGAGCGGGGCGGTCCGCGCCGTGCGCCGCTCGAGCTCGGCGAAGGTGCCGCTCCAGGCTTCGAGCGCGCCAAAGGTACGCGGATGCGCGAGGCCGATCTCGATTGCTCCTGTTCCGCCCGCGGAGAGGCCTGCGAGCGTGCGGTCGGCGGCGCGCGCCATCGTCGG
>DASSGL010000238.1:0-6214 GCA_035693525.1 Gaiellaceae bacterium
CTCGAGGCGTCCGTCGTCGGGACGAGCATTCTCGAAGACCTCGATCCCGCCGAAGAGGCGGCCGACGTTGCCGACGAGGATGCAGCTCGCGTTTCCCGAGTACCAGGAGGTGCCGTCGATCGCGATCTTGGCCTTGAACGGCTTTGCGCGGAGGCTCTTCGACCCTGCCCAGACGTATGCGACCCGGCCGAATCGATCCTTGAGGCCCCCGTCTGCCTGCTGGATCATCGATGCGTCGAAGCCGGCGCCGGCCATGACCCCGAAGCGCTCGCCGTTGAAGCGCCCGACGTCGAGCTTGCGCCGCTCGCCGCGAAGTCCGATCGCGACCGCCTGCTCGATGTCCTGAGGGATGTCGAGATTCGTCGCGAGCAGGTTCGCGGTCCCGGCGGGAACAATCGCGAGCGCCGTATCCGTGCCTGCGATGACGTCGATGCACCGCTGGACCATTCCGTCGCCGCCCCAGGCGAAGATCAGCTCGGCACCGGAGTCGATCGCGTTCCTGACCTCGGCAGGAGCGGCCTTGCTCTTCGGCACCTCGCGCCAGAGCGGGTCTTCGACTCCCTGACGCGCGAGCTCTGCTCGTAGCTCGAGCAAGCCGCCGCCGAACGTCTTCCCGGCATGCGCGATGACCGCGACCTTCGACATCCGGCCTTCACCTTCCATTGCGTTCGACCCGGGCCGATCCGGTCGCGCGGCAGACGAGCACCATTGCCGTGAGGGCGGCGACTCCGATCACGACGCCGCCGAGGACGTCCAGCGGGTGGTGCATACCGCGATACATGCGCGCGTACGCGACGTACACCGGAATCGTCGCGGCGGCGGCCCAGATGAAGATCCGCGGACCGAGGGTCGAGATCCGCGACGTGATGAGGAGGGCGAGTCCGCAGTAGACCGCGATCGCAGCCGCGGTGTGCCCCGACGGGTAGCTGGCGTTCACGGGCAGACTCTCCAATCTGTGCACTTCGGGGCGATGCCGAGGCACGAGCAACGTGGTGACGCGATACGCACCGGACTCGAGGCCGAGGGCGAAGATGAGAAACACACCCACGCGCCATTGCTTGACGAGCGCTGCGAAGAGGCCGCACACGCCGACGACGATAGGTAGGACGACGCCGCCGGCCATGATCGACCCGATCAACGAGGCGCTCGTCAGACCGGAGGAGCGATGATGGGACAGCACACGCACGAGGCTCTCGTCGGCGCCGCCGATGCCGCCGTCACGAACGATCACCCGCGTCACGAGCAGTCCGAGAAGGATCGAGAGGCCGGCGACCGAGACGAACGAGAGAAAGACTCCGACGATGAAGGTGCGAACCGGATGGCCGCGGCCGATGCTCGCCACGAGCCACCGCCCGACGCCGTTCGGCTCCTCGTCGAGAACGGGCGCGGCACAGCCTGAGGGCTGTGTGCCTTCGACCGCTTCGACGATCGGGTGCTTCTTCCTGAAGGCGATGATCTCAGTCGACATCTCCGTCTTTCCGTCAGTGGTGAAGGGCTTCTCGTGGTTTCTCGCATTCGCGAGACGGAAAACAAGGCCGCGGTTATCCGTTCGCCCCCGGTAAACGCGCACACCCCCGGAAAGGATTCGCCATACCTCTGCTCGTCGATCTCCTCGCAGCGCTCGCAGGTCTCCTTGCGGCGCTCCTCGCCGCGGAGTGGTACACGCGTTCGTCCCTCGTTCCGGCTCGTCCTGCGCTGGAGACCGCGCGCGTCGTGGGCGAGGCTGTCCGGCCTCACTCCGCGCTTCGCCGTCTGCTCGTTCAGCGACTCGACCCGAGCGTCACCACCGGTCTTCTCCTGACACTCGCACTCGTGTGCTCGCTCGCCGGCGGCGTCCTTCTCGGCGTCCTCGTCTATTTCGTTCGCGACGTACGGGCGGTCCAGCATCTGGACAACTTCGTCGCCCACTGGGGCTACGCTCACCGCACGTCGTTCTCGACGAGCGGCCTGAACGCGATCACGCAGCTCGGGAGCCTCCAGATCGTGGCCGGCCTCGCGATCGTTCTTGCGGCGGTCGACTTCTACCGCACCCGCAGCCGCTGGTCGCTGCCGTTCCTCGTCGTCGTGATGGCCGGGATGGAGCTCCTTATGCATTCCGTCAAGGACCTGGTCGGGAGGGTGCGGCCGGCACTCGACCCCGCTGCGTCGGGCCTCGGGCCCTCATTCCCGAGCGGTCACTCCGCGACCTCGGCCGCGTTCTACGCCGCCGCCGCGCTCGTCCTCGGCAGGCTGCTGCCGCGGCGTCAGAGGCAGATCCTGATCGGGCTCGCCGTCGCCATCGCCGTCGCGGTCGCCGCCAGCCGCGTGCTCCTCGACCTGCACTGGCTCTCCGACGTGATCGGCGGCCTCTCGCTCGGGTGGGGCTGGTTCGCGCTCTGTGCGGCCGTGTTCGGCGGCAGGCTGCTGAGGCCCACCGCGGCTGCGGACGTGGCCGCGGCCGAGGCAGCCGCTCCGGAGCGTGCACGCCGGCCGACTCGGCCGCAGGCCGAGGTTCGCCCGAGGGGGAGATGACAGCTCGAGTCGCCGCGCGTCGCCGGAACGGACGTCCGTTACCGTCGATTCTGATAGAGCCGCCACAGCTGGCGAGCTGCCGCGAGAGCGAGCAAGCGCCGCAGCCCGAAGAACTTCAACAGAAAGAGCATGTGCGATCCTTGGTCTCCAGGCGTTGTCCGTGAAAGCCCCCTGGGCCGAAGCGCGATGAGCGGTTCACCATCCCCGGCGAGCCCGTCATCGCTAGTACCGCCGCCCGCCCGGCTTCTTCGGCTGACCGAACCGCCGGTACCACCAGTAGCTGATCAAGAGGCTCCCGACGACGACGCAGACGGCGAAGACGACGTAGTCGGTCACGAAGGAAGGCCTGTCGTTCGCCCGGGCATTTCGCCGGTCGAGTCGCCTGCACGTCTCGGTCGTTTCCGTCGGTCACCCGAGGACGGCATATCGCCCATGTAGAGGAAACGCCCGAGCGATGGAATCGGTCGCGCCCAGCGGTTGCTTGGAGCCGCGCCTCAGGCGGCGACCGCGTACACGTGCCACGCCTGCGGGAGGCCTGCGAGGCGCAGCGGCTCCTCGTCGTGCTCGCTGAAGACGAGCCCGGAACCGGCCACGAGGTCTCGGACGGTGGAAGAGACGAGAATCTCGCCCGATTCGGCGCGCTCTTTCAAGCCCGTCGCCACCGATACCGGGATGAGGTCGCGAATATCGCCGCCGAGCTCGTATTCGCCGGTGTGCAGGCCGGCGCGGGCGCGCCGTCCGTGCAGGCGCGCGCGGTCCATGAGAGTCGAGGCACAGCGGATGGCGCGGGCAGGGCCGTCGAAGGTGGCGATGAGCGTGTCGTGCGTCAGCGCGAGCTCGTTGCCGCGGAAGCGGGCGACATCGACGCGCACTGCGTCGCACGCCTCCTCCGTCCCATCCGCCTCGATCACGAGCACCGTCGCGAGCACGCGTTCGCGCTCTGGCTCCGTGTCCAGAAGCTCGACGAAGCGCTCGATCTCCCGCAGCACCTCTTCCTGCGCTCCCTCCCACGGCAGGTGATCCACTCCCGTCAGCGCGACGATGCGTGCGCCGGGGATGCGCTCTCCCATGTAACGAGCAGGCTCGCGCAGATATTCGCCCTCGCGATAGAGGACGAGCGTTGGAACGTGAATCGAGGGCAGGACGTGCCGCACGTCGATCTCGGCGTTCATCCGCGCGAGGTGGACCGCTGCGCCGGGGCTCGCTCCGCGAACGAGGTAGGACGCGTACCACCTGTATGCGTCGTCGTCGCCCGCAAGTGACGGCGCTCGCTCGTCCACGAACCGTCGCGCCATCGGTAGGCCCCATGCCTCTGGATCGGCAGCGTGCCACCACGTGTCCTCAGGTCGCGTGCCTATGGGGTAGTCCGGCGCCCACAAGCGGCGCGCATACGCGCCCATGAGGACGATCCCGGCAGTCCGTTCCGGGTAGGTGGCCGCGAAGAGCGTGACCATCGGACCGCCCTCCGAGATCCCGAGCAGGACGGCGCGTCGAGAGCCGACGGCGTCCATCACCGCGCGGACGTCGTCCATCCGTTCCTCGAGCGCGGCGATGCCCGAGACCCGATCCGAGAGCCCCGTCCCTCGCTTGTCGAATTGGATCAGCCTTCCGATGCCCGCGAGCCTCGTATAGAAGCTCGCGATCTGTGGGCGCTCCCAGCCCGGGTGGAAGCTGCAGACCCAGCCGTGCACGAGCACGAGGTCGATGGGCCCGTCGCCCACGACCTGATACGCGATCGAGAGGTCGCCGCTCGACACATACTGCACCCCCGGCACAGCGGCGGAGGCCGGCGGCGGTGGCGGATCGACCTCGAGGTCGGGGTCCTGGCGGAGGATTCGCCGCTCCAGCTGCCTGAGGCGGGCCGACGGCTCCAGGCCGAGCTCGGCCGCCAGACGGGCGCGGAACGCATGATACGCCGCCAGGGCCTCGGACTGTCGGCCGGCCCGATAGAGCGCGAGCATCTGCTGCGCGCGCAGGCCCTCCCGCAGCGGATGCCGGTCCACGAGCAACTCGAGCTCCGCGGCCAGCTCCGTGTGGCGCCCGCGGTCGAGGTCGGCGTCGATTCGTGCCTCGATGCAGGCCAGGTAGAGCTGTTCGAGCCTCGCCGCCTCCGCGCGCGCAAACGGCTCCTGGAACTCACCGAGCGCGTCACCGCGCCAGAGCGCGAGGGCGCTCCCGAAGCGCTCCGCCGCGAGCGCTGCGTTGCCCGCCGCATGCGCCGCTTCCCCTTCGAGACGGAGCTGCTCGAACCGCACGAAGTCGATGGCTGCGGGATCGAGCTCGATCGCGTATCCCGGCGGCTGCGTTCGCAGCATGCCGTCCGGGAGGATCTTGCGCAGCTGCGAGACGTAGATCTGCACCATCTTCTGCGCCGACTCGGGTACGTCCTCGCCCCACAGGTCGTCGACGAGGCGCTCGGTCGCGACGGTGCGGTTGACGTCCAGGAGGAGACGAGCAAGGAGGGCGCGCTGTTTCCGCCCGGCCACCGCGATGGGCGCCGCGCCGTCGCGTACCTCGAGCGGACCCAGGAGCTTGAACTCCATCGCCGCCGCGACGTTACCAGGGTTTTACTCGGCTGCTACCTCGCCGCAGTCACCCCGTTGTTTTCTCTTCGGCGAAGCGGGACGAGCCCGCAAGACCGGAAGGAGCAACACATGAGCACGACCCTCGAACGGATCCGGAACGGCGTCGACACCGACACGCTGTTCGCGACCCTCGACGCCGTCGAGGCGCAGCCGGAGCTCGGAACGTTCCAGTTCCGCGTCACCAACCGTTGGATCGACGGCGCGCACAACCGCTCGACGATCAAGGACTTCTACGCCGCCGGCGGAGAGGACACATCCCGCGCCGAGCGGTTCGAGCTCGACGCCGGTGAGCCCGCGATCCTGATCGGAAGCGACACCGGCCCGAACCCGGCCGAGTACCTCCTGCACGCGCTCGCCGCGTGCCTGACGACGTCGCTCGTGTACGTCGCAGCAGCGCGGCGCGTCCGTCTGACGCGGGTCGAGTCGAGGCTCGAGGGCGACATGGACGTCCGCGGCGCGCTGGGCCTGTCCGACGGGGTGCGCAACGGCTTCGAGCAGATCCGTGTGTCGTTCGTCGTCGAAGGAGACGCCCCGCCCGAGAAGCTCCGCGAGCTGGTCGAGCGTGCGAAGGCTCGCTCCGCGGTGTACGACATGGTTACGAACGGCGTGGCCGTGCACGTGGGGGTCGACGCGTGACGGCAGTGCGCGGCGCCCGGTTCCCCCGGGCGCCGCAGCCAACCTCGGCCGGCCGGGCGGAGACGGTCGTCGTGGGAGCCGGCCAGGCCGGCCTCGCGCTCAGCTACCACCTGACCCGTGCGGGCCAGGAGCACGTCCTGATCGAGCGCGGGCGTCTCGGCCAGAGCTGGCACGACCGGTGGGATTCGCTGACGTTGTTGTCGCCGAACTGGATGAACCGGCTCCCGGGCGGCGCGAAGCACGACGATCCGCACGGCTTCCTCCGTCGACCGGAGCTCATCGCATACCTCGAGGCATATGCTCGCTCGTTCGAGGCTCCGGTGATCGAAGGCGTTGCGGTCACACGTATCGATCGGGATCCACCCGGCTTCCGCATCGAGACGACGAGCGGCGCGTGGCTAGCCCGCAACGTCGTCCTGGCGACCGGCGACGCAGCACTGCCGCACGTTCCGTTCGTGGTCCCGCCGGCCGTGGAGTCCCTC
>DASSGL010000239.1:0-3780 GCA_035693525.1 Gaiellaceae bacterium
GACACCCGCCACCAGTAACGCTGCGCTCGCCCGTCGCCGTCCAGTCATCGATGCTCCTTTCGTTCGCCCTCCAGCCGTCCGTCCGGGGTCACAGCTCCAGCTCGTGGCCGGAGAGGATCTCGCAGCCGTCCGCCGTCACCAGCACCACCTGCTCGACGCGCACGCCCTCGCCCTGCTCGTAGCACCCCGGCTCGAAGGCGACAACCATCCCCGCTTCCAGCACCGCCTTCGATCCCGGGACGATGCGCGGCTCCTCGTGCCAGTCGCATCCCAGGCCGTGGCCGGAATGGTGCGGGTACTCGAGCCCGTCCCGCGCCAGTGCGTCGAGGTCGCCCGCGACCGCACCCGGCCGAACCGCGTCGAGCACGCGCGCCAGCCGGTCTGATGCGCGCCGATGGCTCGTCGTCGCGACCGCCGACGGCTCTCCGAGCGCGAAGGTGGCGCACGAGTCGCCCCAGTACCCCGCCCGCCGCGGCACGAGATCACAGAGGACGAGGTCGCCCTCGGCCATGACGCGCCTCTCGGGAGCGCCGCCCGTCGCCGCGGTGCGCGGGCCGGCGACGAGGTCGGCGAGAATCGGCGTCCGCGCTCCGGCAGCCGATTCGATCGCCCCGCGGACGTGCGCCCAGAGCTCGAGCTCCGTCAGGCCGGGCTCGGCGCGCAGCCTCGCCTCCCGCTGCCCCACGTCGCAGAGCTCGATCGCCGCCCTGATCAGCGGCAGCTCGTCGGAGTCCTTGACGGCGCGGCCGCGTGCGAGCTCCGAGCCGACGTCGACCCAATCGAGGCCCGCCGCGAGCGCGGCGGGGAGCGCGCCCGCCTCGACGGCCACCCGGCGCCGGCCGACGACCTCGCCGAGCGCAATGGACGCCCCTCCGACCGCGTCGATCGGCTCGACCGAGAATCCACGGTACGAGCGCACTTCGCAGCCCGTTGCCGCGGCACCCTCGGCGTCGTCGTCGTTCACGATCAACACCGCCCCGTCTCCCGCGACGAGGGCCAGCGGCGGCAGGCTGAACGGAGTCGGGCCGCTGTCGATCTCGGCGGCGAAGCCCGTCAGCCAGGCGACAGACGCAGGCGTGCTCGCCAGCAGAGCCTCCGCCCCTGCGCGCCGGGCGACCTCGAGTGCACGCAGACGCCGCTCCATCAGAAGGTCACCGTCACGCCGCCGTCGACCGTCAGCACCTGCCCGGTCACGTACGAGTTCTCGGAGCTCGCGAGCCACGCGACCTGCGATGCGATCTCGGACGGCTGCGCGTACCGGCGCATCGGCAGCTTCCCGTAGCGCACGTAGACGTCGTGGAACCAATCGCTGTCGAGCTCGTTGACGCCGTCGACGACCGACATGCGCGTCGAGACGAAACCGGGTGCGACTGCGTTGACCAGCACCCCGTGGCGCGAAAGCTCGATCGCGAGCGTGCGCGTCGCCTGCTCGAGCCCGCCCTTGGCGGCATCGTACGAGAGCGCCTCCTCCTCCCCGAAACGGCCGTGGATCGAGGTGATGTTCACGATGCGGCCGTAGCCGCGGCTGATCATCCTCCGCGCCGCACTCGTGGAGAGAAACACGGGCGCGTCGAGGTTGACGGCGAGCACGCGACGATATGAGGCGAGGCTCAGGTCGACCGCCTGTGCGGGTTCGAAGATGCCCGCGTTGTTGACGAGGACGTCGAGCGGGCCGAGCGTCTCCTCGACCAGATCGACGAGCGCGTCCAGCTCGTCCGTCTTCGCGAGGTCGCGTTGGAAGGCTATGACGTCCGCGGCGAGATCGTCGATCGGCTCGATGTCGACGGTCGCAACCGCTGCGCCCTCGGCGACGAAGCGCTCGACGATCGCACGGCCGATGCCGTTCGCACCGCCCGTCACGAGCGCACGCCGGTCGTCGAGCAGCTTCATCGCATCGTCCTGCCTTGTGTTGGAATGGCGAGATGCGTATCTCGTCCGTGGAGACGATCCCCATTCGCGTCCCGCTCGGACGGCCGTTTCGCGGCAGCCACTACCAGATGACGCACCGGTCGACGATCGTCGTTCGGATCGGGACCGACCAAGGCATCGTCGGCGAGGCGTACGCCGGCGACGAGGACGCCGGCCTGCTCGAGATCGACCGCATCGTCAACGACGAGCTCGCCCCGAAGCTGCTCGGCGAGGACGCGTACGCGATCGAGCGCTGCTGGGAGCTGCTGCGGCCGGCGACGTTCGACATCCTCCGCGACCGTCGCCTCGGGCTCGTCGCGTGCGCGTGCGTCGACGCCGCGTTGTGGGATGCCGTCGGCAAGGCCCTGGGCCAGCCGCTCTGGCGTCTCTGGGGCGGCTACCGCGCGCGCCTGCCGGTGATCGCGATCGGCGGCTACTACGACATGGGCACCGACCTGCGGAGAGAGGTGAACGATCTGCTCGAGCTCGGGGTCGGCGGCATGAAGCTGAAGGTCGGCGGTCTCGACCCCGAGGCGGACGCGGCGCGAGTGCGCACGGTTCGGGAGGTGGCCGGCGACGGCTTCATCCTCGCCGCCGACGCGAACCAGGCCTGGACGCCGCGGGAGGCGATTCGCTTCGCCCGGCTCGTCGAGGACCTCGACCTCGTCTGGCTCGAGGAGCCGTGCCGCTGGCGCAACGACCTCCGGGCGATGCGCGACGTCCGCCTCGTCGCCGGCGTGCGCGTCTGTGCCGGACAGAGCGAGTACTCCGCCGCCGGCTGCGGCGAGCTGATCGTCCAGGGCGCGGTCGACGTGTGCAACTTCGACTCGTCGTGGTCCGGCGGCGCGACGGAATGGCGTCGCGTGGCCGGCATCGCGCATGCCTTCGACGTGCAGATGGCGCACCACGAGGAGCCGCAGATCGCCGCGCACCTGCTGGCCTCGATCCCGCACGGAACCTTCGTCGAGTGCTTCCACCCCGACCGCGATCCGATCTGGTGGAATCTCGTGGCAAACCGGCCGAAGCTCGAGGGGGGCTCGATCGAGCTGAGCGACCGACCGGGGCTCGGCTGGGAGCTCGACGAGGAGTACCTCGAGACCCACCGCGTGACTGCGTAGCTCAGCGTGCAAAGAGCGTCTTTCCGCTCGCGGGGTCGAAGAGATGGATCCGGGCGAGATTCACCGTCAGGCCGAGGCGCTGCCCCGGCTCCGCGCTCGTGCTGGGATCGAGCCGCGCGGAGAGCGCACCTGCGAGCTCGACGGACCGCTCGCCGATCTCGACGACGTCGAGCCCGGGGACGCGGAAGTACGCATATGTCTCCGGCCCGAGCTGCTCGGTCACCTCGATGTCGGCCGGGAGCACGGCGAGGCCGTTCTGACTCGAGAGGCGTGGATCGGCGAACTCCTCCGGCCGGAGGCCGACCAGCACCTCCTGCGGCGCCGCACTAAGCGCCGCCAGCACATGGTCGGGAAGCGCGAACCGATGCGGCCCGAGTGCCACGCCGTCCGCGTCGAGCCGGCCGCGGATGAAGTTCATCGGCGGGCTGCCGATGAAGCTTGCGACGAAGGTGTTCTGAGGACGTTGATAGAGGCCCTGCGGCGTGTCGACCTGCTGCACGACGCCGTTGCTCAGAACGACGACGCGCTGCCCGAGGGTCATCGCCTCCGTCTGGTCGTGCGTGACGTAGATCGTCGACACGCCGAGCCGGCTGTGGAGCTTCGCGAGCTCCCCTCGCATCTGCACCCTCAGCTTTGCGTCGAGGTTCGAGAGCGGCTCGTCCATGAGGAACACCTGCGGATGCCGGACGATCGCGCGTCCCATCGCCACACGCTGGCGCTGACCTCCGGAGAGCTCGCGCGGCTTGCGCGCGAG
>DASSGL010000240.1:0-9873 GCA_035693525.1 Gaiellaceae bacterium
TTCACGCTGCCGAACAGGACGCGGTTCTCGAGGATCAGGTCGACGCCGAGCACCCGCCCGTCGAGCGAGACCTCGTGTGCGTGCCCGTCGATCCCGAGGACGCAGACGATCCCGCTTCGACGCAAGAGGCCGAGGCTGTCCGCGATCAACTGCGCGCTGCCGGCGGCCTCGACGACGAGGTCGAAGCCCCCGACCTCGTCGCGAAGCCCTGGAAGCGACTCCTCCGTCGTCGAGAGATAACGGGCGCCGAGGGCGCGCACGATCCCGGCGCGGGAATCGGTGCTGGGCTCGAGCGAAGCCGTCCAGACTTCGAGTCCTCGCAGGCGCAGCAGCATCGTCGAGAGCACGCCGATCGCGCCCGCTCCGATGACGAGCGCACGCTGCAGCTGCCACGGCTGGCGTCCGCCGATCGTCTCTGCGTGCCGGACGGCGCGAGCACAGATCGACGTCGGCTCGGCCAGCACCGCCGTCCGTCCGAGCGAAGGCGGGATCGAGATCAGCTCGGACGGATCCTCGGAGACGAGCTCGCACGCGAAGCCGTGCAGGCGCGTGATGCCGCGCTCGCGGTAGTCGCCGCTGAGGCAGGCGTCCGGCGAGCGCTGCTCACAGGCGACGCAGTGCCCGCACGAGCGCCGGACGGTTGCGGTCACGAGCTCGCCGCGCGTGAAGCCGTACCCGTCCCGGTCGACCACGCCGATCGACTCGTGGCCGAGCACGAGCGTTCGCTCTCCCTTCGGAGCGATTCCGAAGAGGCCTTCGGAGATCTCGCGGTCGGTGCCGCACACGCCGATCTCGAGCGGCCTGACGGGCACCTCACCTTCGCGGACCCGCGTGTCCGGCACGTCGTCGACGCGCGTCGAGTGCGGCGATCCGGGCTCGACGACGAGGGCCCTCACGGTGGTGTGAGCACGGCGCCGTGGGAGGCAGAGCCGACGAGCGCGCGATAGCGCGCGAAGACGCCGTGTGCGTACCGCGGCTCCGGCGGCCGCCACTCCGCGAGCCGGCTCGCGAGCTCGGCGTCGTCGAGCTCCAGTCGCAGCGTCTCCGCGTCGACGTCGATCGTGATCCAGTCGCCGTCCCGCACTGCGGCAAGGGGCCCGCCGCGCGCCGCCTCGGGCGCGACGTGGCCCACCATCAGGCCGCGGGTCGCACCGGAGAAGCGGCCGTCGGTGACGACGGCGACCGACTCCCCGAGGCCCGCACCGACCACCGATGCGCTGATGCTCAACATCTCTCGCATCCCCGGGCCACCCGCCGGCCCCTCGTACCGGACGACGAGCACGTCGCCGTCTCGCACGGCGCCGGTCCGGACGGCGTCGGCGCACTCCTCTTCGCCGTCGAAGACACGAGCTTGTCCGCGGTGGACGGTTCGCTCGGTTCCCGCGAGCTTCACGACGCTGCCCTCGGGCGCAAGGTTCCCACGCAGGACGTGCAGTGCCCCGGTCGGCTTGAACGGCCGCTCGAGCGGGAAGATCACCTCCCCGTCGGGCTCGGCGCCGCCGCCGGCTGCCTCGGCGAGGGTCTCTCCCGACACGGTCGGCGCCGCACCGTCGATGTGACTGCCGCGAACGAGCTCCTTGATCAGCGTTCGCGTGCCGCCGGCTCGAGCGAAGTCCTCGGCGAACCAGCGCCCGGCCGGCGCGAGGTTCGCCAGCACGGGCGTCCGTCGCGTGACGGCGGCAAGGTCGTCGAGGCTTACGCGCACGCCGGCCTCACGCGCGACCGCGAGCAGGTGCAAGACCCCGTTGGTCGAGCCGCCGCTCGCCGCCACGCCCGCCATCGCGTTCAGGAGAGCCCGCTCGTCGAGGACCCGGCGGGACGTCAGGTCCGCTTCGACGAGATCCACCGCACGCGAGCCGGCACGCTCAGCCGCGGCGCGCTTGCCGTTCGAGTCGTCTGCCGGAACGAGCCCGTCGCCTGCGATCGCGATGCCGAGGCAATCGAGCGCGACGGCCATCGTGTTCGCCGTGAAGTGGCCGGCGCACGTCCCGGCGCCGGGACAGGCGTGGAGCTCGAGGTCGTCGAGCTCCTCTCGCGAGATCAGGCCGCGCTCCTCTGCGCCGACCGCCTCCCAGACGTCCTGGATCGTGGCCACTCCGCCGCGCCAGCTGCCCACTCGCATCGGGCCCGAGTAGAGGACGATCGCCGGCTTGTCGAGCCGCGCGAGCGCCATCAGCGCGCCCGGCACCGTCTTGTCGCAACCGACGATGCACACGACACCGTCGAAGTCGTGGGCGTGCGTCATCAGCTCGATGGAGTCCGCGATCACCTCGCGCGAGACGAGCGATGCGCGCATCCCGGGCGTTCCCTGTGTCTGGTTGTCGGAGACCGCGATCGTGTTGAACGGGAGCGCGACGCCGCCGGCAGCCCGCACACCCTCGCAGGCCGCCTCCGAGAGATCGAGATGGTTGAGGTTGCACGGCATCGTGCCGGCCCAGGTCGAGGCGACGCCGACGATCGGGCCGTCGAGCCGTGCGGGATCGATTCCCATCGCGCGGAAATGCGCTCGCGCGCCGGCGCGCTCGGGAGCCCCGGACAACCCCCTGCGCGCGCGGGCGCGCAGCGCGTCGTCGGAGGGAGTCATTGCGCGAGTCTACGGGTGCCGGTCCGCTCCGCGGGCCCGCACTCGGGCACGAGGCGTATCCTTCACCCGAGGAAGGAGGTGTCGCATGGCGACGCCGCATCTGCCACATCCGCACGGGCCGCACGCGGACTTCGAGCATCATCCATGGCGGCTCCTCCCTGCGGCACTCCTCGTCATCGTCGCGCTCGCGACGATCCTCATCGTCGTCAGCTTCGCGCTCGCAAAGCTGTTCACGGGCCAGGCGTATTGAGCGGTCGACACTGCTGACGCTCGCGGACGTGCTCTCGGCGCGCCGTCGGATCGCGCCGTACCTACAACCGACGCCGCTCTACCGATACGCGGCACTTGACGAGCTTCTCGGCGCACGCGTTCGGGTCAAGCACGAGAACCACCAGCCGATCGGCGCGTTCAAGGTGCGCGGCGGCGTCAACCTCGTCTCGCAGCTGAGCCAGGACGAACGCCGGCGCGGCATCGTGACGGCGTCGACCGGCAATCATGGACAGTCGATCGCCTACGCGGCGGGTCTCTTCGGCGTGCAGGCGACCATCTGCGTGCCGGAAGGCGCGAACCCGTTGAAGGTCGCGTCGATACACGGACTGGGAGCCGATGTCGTCTTCCACGGTCGCGACTTCGACGATGCCCGAGTCCACGCAGAGGAGCTCGAGCGCGAGCACGGCTATCGATACGTTCATTCGGGTAACGAGCCGCTCTTGATCGCGGGGGTCGCAACCGAGACGCTCGAGATCCTCGAGCAGGAGCCGGAAACCGATGCGATCGTCGTCCCCGTCGGCGGCGGCAGCGGCGCTGCGGGTGCGTGCATCGTCGCCAAGGCCGTCGACGCCGGGGTCGAGGTGATCGGTGTCCAGTCGGCGGCCGCCCCCGCTGCGTACCGCGCGTGGAGCGAGCGACGTCCTGTCGAGGACGTGATGAACACGTATGCGGAGGGCCTCGCGACGCGCGTCGCCTTCGAGCTGCCGCAGCGAATCCTCCGGGAGCATCTCGACGAGTTCGTGCTCGTCTCCGACGACGAGATCCGCTCGGCCCAGAGGCTCATGATCGAGACGACACGCAATCTCGTCGAGGCTGCGGGCGCGGCGCCGCTCGCGGGCGCTCTGCACCTGCGCGAGCGTCTCGCCGGCAAACGGGTCGTGCTCGTCCTGAGCGGCGGCAACGCGAGCCGCGCCGAGCTTCTCGCCGCGCTCGGCGAGGGTGAGGTTCCGAGTGGGTGAGAGGTCTCAGCCTTTGACCGCGCCGGCGACGATCCCACGGACGAAGTACCGCTGGAGCGCGAAGAAGACGGCGACAGGCATGACGAGGGAGAGGACGGCTCCCGCCGCAAGCAATTCCTGCCCCTGCCCCTGCGAGCCGATGAGATTGGCGATCGTCACCGGCATGGGGGCGACGGCGGGGCCGCTCCCGAGATAGACGAGCGAGACCAGGAGGTCGTTCCAGGTCCAGACGAAGACGAGCGTGGCCAGCGAGGCCAACGCAGGCGCTGCGATGGGCATCGCGATGCGGAGACACGTCGTCGCGGGCGAGGCGCCGTCGACGTGTGCCGCCTCGATGATCTCCTTGGGGATCTTCTTGAAGAAGCTCCGCATCAAGTACACGGCGAACGGGAGCATGTAGCCCGTATACGCGATCCAGGCCGCCGGGAACCGGCCGGCGAGATGCAGCGCCGAGAACATCTGCAGGACCGGCACGAGAGTCACCTGGACGGGCAGGCCGAGCAGCGCCACGAGGAGCACGAGCACGAAGGCCTCGCCGGGAAACGGCATCCAGGCGAACGCATAGCCGGCAACGGCTCCGATCAAGACGGTCGCGATCGTCACCGGCACGACGATCACCAGGCTGTTCACGAAGCTGTGCCCGAGCTGCCCGGCTTCGAGCACACGCCCGAAGTTCGACAACGTGAACTGGCCCGGGGAGCTGAAGATGTGCCACCAGCCGCTGCTGAGCAGCAGCGCCGCCGGCCGAACCGACGTCACGAGCAGGCTGATCGTCGGCACGAGCCAGACCGCGCAGATCGCGAGCACGACCGCGTGCAGCGCGAAGCGGCGCAAGCTGTGGCGAACGGCGAAGCCGCGCGGGATGGATACCTGCTCCCGCGGCAGCGTGCGGGGCAGGACGCTCACGACGGCCTCTCCATCACGATCAAGCGGCGGCCTCGCGGCGCATCGCACCGCGGTTGGCAAGCAGGACAGGCGTGGCCGCAAGCAAGAGCACGATCGCGATCGCGCACGCGAGACCGGTGTTCTGGTAGGCGAACTGCTCGCTGTACATGCGAGTGGCGATGACGTCGGTGTTGTAGTTCCCGCCGGTCATCACGTAGACGATGTCGAAGACCTTGATCGCTGCGATGACCGCGGTGGTCGTCACCACGGCGAGGGCCGGCACGAGCTCGGGCAGCATGACGCGCCTGAAGACATGCCACTCGTTGGCTCCGTCGATCCGCGCGGCTTCGACCAGCTCCTTCGGGACGGCTTTCACGGCCGCCGAGAGGATGAGGGTCGCGAGGCCCGTGCCCATCCAGACACCGACGAAGATGAGCGCGTAGTTGTTGAAGCGCGAATCGATGAGCCAGGCCTTCGGAACGAAGCCCGGGAGCACCGTGTTCAGGAACGCGTTCAGCGTGCCGATCTGCGGCGTGCCCGGTGCGTTATACGTGTAGATCAGCCGCCACATCACGCTGCCCGCGACGAACGAGATCGCGGTCGGCACCGTGATGATCGCCTTGGCGATCCGCTCGTATCTGACCCGATCGAGCAAGACCGCCGTGACCAACCCGAGCAGGACGGCACCGAGCGGGAAGAGCACGATCCAAAGCAGGTTGACCTTCAAGACCGAGAGGAGGCTCGGGTCGGTGAAGATCGCCTTGTAGTTGTCGGTCCCCACGAACTTCTCGGAGTCGGGCCCCTTGACGCTGAGGTAGATCGTCTTCAGCAGCGGGTACACGAGCACGCCGCCGATCAGGACGAGCGTCGGCGCCAGCCAGAGCCACGCCCGGAGCGTCGGCCGGTCCACTCGGTACCGACCGACGGCCCCTTCGGAGGCAACGAGATAGGCGACGACGCCGAGCGGGATGATCGTCGTTCCGAGCGCGAGATCGAGCGCTTGTCGGCTCATACAAAAAGTGTCGTGCGCGCGATCAGCTAGAGCTTTTGACCACCGAGTCCATGTCGCGTAGATAGTTGTCCAGCTGGCCGGGGTTTTGCAGGTAGCTCGTGAGATTCTTGAAGAACTGGTTGGTCACCGGGACGGGGAACAACACGGACGGCAAGAGGATCGTCGCGGCCTGGGTCGCCTTGGACGCGACGAGCTCCTTCGCAAGCGCGCGCGAGATGGGAGTCGGATAGGCACCCGTGGGCACCGCTGCGTTCGGGACGAGGAACTGGCCCGTCTGCGCAAGCAGCGTCTCGAACTGAGGCGTGCTCATGTACGCCGCCAAGGCCCGCGCCTGCGGGCGGTTACGCAGCATGGCGACCTGATTGCCGTCGACCATCTGCGCGTTTCGGTACTTCGGCGTGATCGACGGGAACGCGAAGTAGCCCACGTCGGCGGCCGTCGCTCCCTGAACTGCTGCCGGCACGTAGGAGCCGTACCACTGCGCCTGCGGGAGCAAGTAGCAGGTGGGCGGGCTCGTGAACATGCCGTTACCGGCGGCGAGGAAGTTCGTGCTCGCGACTGCGGCGGCTCCTCCGGTGACCAACTTCGGATCGGTGAAGATCGCACCGACGGACTGCCACGCCCACTTCACCTGGGGTGACGACCACGGGAGCTTCCCCTGCTCCCACTTCGCCGCCATGGCCGGGCCGTACCGACGGACGAAGAGCGCATCGAGGACCTCGTTGGCGGCCGGCCAGCCGGTCGTCGCGCCGCTCTCGATCCCCATGCACCAAGAGGGCTTGCCCTGCGCGGCGCTCGCCTTCGTCCATCTCGCGAGCTGTGCCCACGTCGGGTGGCGAGGGCCGCCGTACTTGTTCGCGTTGTACCAGACGAGTGCGTGGTAGTTGACGATCGAGAAGTACCCGTAAAGCTTGCCCTTGACGGTGCCGAGGTCGAGCAACGGCTTTGGGTACTGCTTGCGCACCGCGTCCATGTTCACGACGCCGTTGAGCGGGATCAGCTTGCCTGCCTTCGCCAGCTGGACGAGCTGCAACGGGTACGAGCTGAAGACGAGGTCGGGCGGGTTCCCGGCGTCGATCCTCGTCTGGAGGATCGATTGCTGGCTGAACGTCGCCTCGTAGTTGACCTTGACGCCCGTGGCGGTCTCGAACGGCTTCAGCGCCGCGAGCAGTGCGTCGCCCGCCGTTCCGGTCACGACGCCGAGGAAGTCGACGCCGCCGCCGATCTTCTTCCCGTGCGTGATGGCACGCGCGGCTTTCTCGGCTGCCGACAGGGACGCCGCCGGCAGCTCGGGCTGATCGGATCGCGCAATCCCGGCGACGGGAGAAGCACCACCTGTGCCGGCGTCATATCCGGCCGCAATCGCGAGAACTGCCGCAACCGCCGTCGCCAGCACCCGGCCGGCGCGCCCCCTGCGCGGAGCCCCTGGAGCGTTCTGGAATCTCATCTCTCCTCCATTCGGGCAACTCGACACGGATCGAGTTGCTATAATTGAAGGACTTCAATAGTCTGACAGACCCGAGACGAAGCTGTCAAGTTCCAAGTCCGTGTCGAAGAGCGCAACGATCTACGACGTCGCCGCCAGGGCCGGCGTCAGCATCGGCACTGTCTCGCTCGCACTGAACTCGCCGACCCGCGTCAAGGAAGAGACGCTCGAGCGCATCAACGCAGCGATCGACGAGCTCGCGTTCGTGCCGAAGGCGGAGGCGGTCGTCCGTGCACGTCGCGGCGTGGGACGAATCGGCGTCATCGCCCCGTTCACCACGTATCCGTCGTTCGCTCGGCGCCTGAACGGCGTGCTCGCGGCACTGCGCGGCCAGAGCTACGAGGCAGTTGTGTACGACCACGAGGGAGCCGGCACATCGCTACTGGCGAGCCTCCCCATCTCGCGGCGGCTCGATGGGCTCGTCGTCATGTCACTGCCCTTGAGCGAGCAGGTCGTGCAGCGTCTGCAGGACAGCCAGTTGACGACGGTTCTCGTGGAGCTGGACCGCCCCGGCTTCAGCGGCGTGACGATCGACGACGTCGCGGGTAGCTCCATCGTCGCGGACCTTCTCGTTGCGCGAGGGCATCGCCGGTTCGCGTTCATCGGCGAAGGGGGAAACAGGCCGTACCCGCACGACCGCAGGCTCCAGTCGGAGTCCAGGCTCCTCGGCTTCCGCGCTGCGCTCGAGGAACATGGATACGGGCTGCCGAGCGAGAACGTCCGCCTCGTCACACACGACCTTCCTGCGGCAGCGGCCGCGGCAACCGAGCTCCTCGACCTACCCGACCGGCCCACCGCGATCTTCGCGCACGACGACGTTCTTGCGAGCGGAGTGCTCCAGGCGGCGCGTGAGCGATCGCTCCGGGTACCCGATGATCTTGCGGTCGTCGGCTTCGACGACAGTGAACTCGCCGAGCACCTCGGCCTCACGAGCGTCCGCCAGCCGTTCGAAGAGTCGGGACGCGTCGCCACCGAGATCCTGCTCGCCCAGCTCCGCGACCAGAGTCGCGCCCTTCAACACGTCACGTTGAAGCTCGCCCTCATCGAACGGAAGACGACATGACCGTCGAGGAACACGCCGTCGTCCAAGTGGCGAGCCCGAGCCCGCACCCATCCACGCTCGACGTCCCGCTCGACGCTCGGGTGCGCGTCTGGCTGCGAGTCGTGCGCATGCTCCGGGGCTTCGGTTACTACCCGACGATGGCCGACATGCCGCGCGTGCCGCTCGAGCGGCGAAGGGGGAGCAAGCCTCCGCGCTGGCTGACCCTCCCTCCGCCCGCCGACGTGACGATCGAGGACCACTCTGCGGCAAGCCTTGGTCTGCCTGCAGCGATCAGGGCATACCGCGCAGCCGGCGTCGCCGGCGACCTTCCGATCGTCGTGTTCGCGCACGGCGGCGGGTTCGTGAACGGTGGACTCGACACCATGCAGTTCCTCTGCGCGCACGTGGCAGCGGCTGCCGGCGCCCTGGTCGTGTCCGTCGACTACCCACTCGCTCCTGAGACCCCCTATCCCGCGGCACTCGACGGCTGCTACGAGATCCTCTGCTGGCTGAGCGAGCACGGCGGTCGGCTCGGCGGCGACCGCACGCAGGTGACCGTGATGGGAGACAGTGCCGGAGGCAATCTCGCAGCCGCGCTGTGCCTGCTCGCACGCCGCAAGGCGCGCCCGCACATCGCCGGCCAGATCCTGATCTACCCGACCTTGGATGCGACGCTCAGCGCGCCGCGCATGGCATCGGAGAGCGCCGAGCGCCGCGACGAATGCGACACCTTCTACGCGTACTACGCAGCGGATCACAGACGAACGGACGAGCTCATCTCGCCGCTCCTGGCGAGCGATCTGTCGGGCCTCCCGCCCGCCCTGGTCATCACCGCCGAGCACGACTCGCTTCGCGACGACGGCCTTCTCTACGCTCAGCGGCTTTCTCGCGCGCAGGTGCCGGTGCGATACACGAACTACCTCGGCATGCCGCACGGATTCCTCTCGATGCCCAGGATCTGCCGCGCAGCGCCGCAGGCGGTCACAGAGATCGCGCAGATGGTAAGCCGACCCGTGCGAGCATGAGATCGCTCATGGCGAGCAGCGCTACGTCGAGTAGGCGACGCGCGCGGTCGCGCCCCAGGCCCGACGGAGCAGGACGATGCTCGCGGTCGCGGTGGAGCGCGGGCGCATCGCGCGCGAGCTCCACGACGTGATCGCAGACGGCGTCAGTGTCATCGTCGTGCAGGCGCAGGCGGGACCGCATCTCATCGGCGACCCCCCAGCAAACGATCGGCGTCTTCCGCGCGATCGAGTCGAGCGGGCGAGACGCGCTCGTCGAGCTCCGCCGTTGCTCGGGATCCTCCGTTCCGGGGACTCACACGCCGGCTGATCGAGAGCTGCACACGCCGGCCAACGCCGACATCCACCCCGCGGCTCGCCGAGTTGACACCACGCGAGCTCGAGGTGCTGCGGCTCGTGGCGCGCGGGCTGTCGAACTCCGACATCGCCCGCGAGCTCGTCGTCGGCGACGCGACGATCAAAACGCAGGTTGCGCGCATCTTCTCCAAGCTCGACCTCCACGACCGCGCACAAGCCCAGCGCGGTCAGATCGGCTGCGGCGAATGGGTACGACAAAACTCGCGCACGGCATCGTTGAAATCTTCGGGTCGTTCGAGGTTGCTGACGTGTCCCG
>DASSGL010000241.1:0-5236 GCA_035693525.1 Gaiellaceae bacterium
GTTCTCGTCGACGAGGACGGCCTGCGCAGCGTGCAGGCGGTGGAGCCGGCGGATGCGGGCTCGCTCTGCATCTTCGAGTTCTTCTATCTCGCGCGACCGGACACGCAGCTCGCCGGGGTGGAGGTGCACGGCGCTCGGGTCAGGATGGGCGAGCGGCTGGCCGAGGAAGCGCCGGCCGACGTCGACCTCGTGCTGCCGATCCCCGACTCGGGCACACCCGCCGCGATCGGGTTCTCGCGCGCGCTCGGCGTGCCGTTCAGCGAAGGCTTGATCAAGAACCGCTACATCGCGCGCACCTTCATCCAGCCCGACAAGGCGCTCCGCGCCCTCGGCGTGCGGCTGAAGTTCAACCCCCTCGCCGAGGTGGCTGGAAAGCGGGTCGCCGTGGTGGACGACTCGATCGTGCGCGGCAACACGACGCGCCAGATCGTGCAGATGCTCTTCGACGCAGGCGCGGCAGAGGTGCACGTGCGGGTCTCGTCACCGCCCGTGATCGGCCAGTGCTTCTACGGCATCGACCTCGCGGACCCCGAGGAGATGATCGCCGGCAGCCACTCGGTCGAGGAGATCCGCGAGCTGATCGGCGCCACCTCGCTCGCCTACCTCTCGCACGACGGGCTCGTCGCGGCGACGCGCCGGCCCGAGTCGGAGCTCTGCCGTGCGTGCCTGACCCGCGACTATCCGACGGCGGTGCCGGCCGAGCACGCGAAGCTCCGCTTCGAAGCGGCACGCGCCTGACGGAAGAGCTGCAACCAGGTTGCAGAGCAACCTGGTTGCAACGTGGCCTTCTCGCAACCAGGCTCGAAGCGGGTTGCAGTCGTTAGCTCGTGCGAGCGGAGCCAACGACTGCAACGAAAGCAGGTTGCCGGGAACTGACTGACGCTATTGCTCGAGCACGCGGCTCGCCTTCGCGATTCCGCGGGAGATGATGTACGCGGCGGTGAGCCACGTCGTCGCGATGAGCCAGTCGTGCGCATCGACCCGGTCGGACGCCGCCCAGACGATCGCAAGGACGATCTCGGCAAGCAGCCAGACCGCGAGCTCTGCGTTGCCGGGGACCGGCAGGATCGCACCGCCGACCGGCGAGCGTCCGAGCCCGACATAGGGCCCGTGGGGCGAGCTCGGCGGCGTGGACGGGGGCTCGTGAGGGGGTGTTGTCGACATCGGTCTCTCCTTTTCTCTCAGGCAGCGAGTGCCGGGACGTGGAGGATCTCCAGCTTCAATCCGTCCGGGTCGTAGAAGAACACGGCGTAGTAGCCGGGCAGGTACGTGTATTCCTGTGGCTCGCTCTCGAGTAACGCGCCGTTCGCGCGCAGCCAGTCGGCGCGCTCGTCGACGACCGCGCGCGACACGGCCTCGATCGCGAGATGGTGCAGGCCGACGCTGTACCGGTCCACCTCACGGTCCTTCGTCTGCGCCTCACGAAGGCCGATCGACGTGTCGCGCCCGTTCAGGTACCAGATCGTCTCGCCGCGCTCGCCCTCGACCTCGCTGATGCCGTGCCAACCGAGCGGGCCGAGGAGCTCCCGGTAGAAGGGCAGGCTCCGCTCGATCGAAGAGACGACGAGGTCGACGTGGTGAATCCCCATCCGATTCAGCGCGCGTTCGACGCTTGCCTCACGACTCCTCTCTACGATGGCCGGCGTGTACCTGTTCCACTACCACCTCGTCACGAGCCGCGTTCGCGAGGTCGAGGCGCGCTACATCGGCAAGCTCGGTTTCGACCTGATCGCGCGCCACGGCCGCATCGGCGAAGACCTGACCTCGTACGAGCCGGGCCTTTCCTGGACGGAGCTCGACGCGCTCGGCTTCAAGCTGCGGCTGTCGGAGCTCGAGCTCGGCGCCGTGAACGTCGTCGTCCAGCCCGGCCAGTGGCCGCTTCCACGGGTCGATCATCTCGGGCTCGCGCTGGACGACGAGGAGTTCGAGCGCGCCCTCGCACGCGCGGACGAGGCGGAGCTGCGGGTGCAGGAGCACGGCGGCAGGCGCACGTTCGTCTCGACGAACGCGGGCTACCGGCTCGAGCTGCACCCGCCGCGCGAGTGGCTCGACGAGCTCCTCGAGGAAGGCGAGCGCCTCCGGATCTCCGAGCTGCACCTGAAAGCCGACGACCCGGAGGCGAAGGCGCGCGCACTAGCAGACGTTCTCGACTGCGAGCGCATCGCAGCCGACGTCGAGATCGGCGAGACGCTCGTCCGCTTCGTTCCCGACGGGCCGCAGGGCCGCCCGGAGCTGAACGCAGAGCTCTTCGTATGACGACCGGTGTCGGGCACCCGACGCGGGTCGTAGACTCGAAGCGTTGACCGAGAACGCGAAGACGTACGAGGCGGCGGGCGTCTCCCTGGCCGCGGCCGACGCGGTCGTCGACCGTCTTCGCGCGGCCGTCGAGTCGACGGGGGCCTCGCGATTCGGGCAGTTCTCCGGGCTCTACCCGCTCGACGAGCGCCGCTTCCTCGCGGCCTCGACCGACGGCGTCGGCTCGAAGCTGATGCTGCAACGGCGCGCGGGCAAGCTGCGGTGGGGAGGCATGGATCTCGCCGCGCACTGCATCGACGACGTGCTGTGCAGCGGCGCCACGCCGCTCTTCCTCCTCGACTACGTCGCGGCCGAGCACATCAAGCTCGAGCAGGTCGGCGAGCTCGTCGAGGGCGCCGCCGAGGTCTGCCGTGCCGCAGGCTGCATGCTGATCGGCGGCGAGACCGCCGAGCTTCCGGGCGTGTACCGCGACGAGGAGCTCGACTTCGCCGGCACGTGCGTCGGCATCGTCGACCGCGACGACGTGATCGACGGTAGGCGCTGCGCGCCCGGAGACACGATCGTCGGCTTCGCGTCGAGCGGGCTGCACACGAACGGCTTCTCGCTCGTGCGCGCGCTCGTCGGCGACGCCGACTTCGACGCCGACATGCTTCTCGCTCCGCACAGGCTGTACCTCGACGACGTCCGTGCGCTGCGCGCCGAGGCCGACGTGAAGGCTCTCGCGCACGTAACCGGCGGCGGCCTCCTCGGCAATCTCTCGCGCGTCCTTCCCAGGGGCGTGAGAGCGGAGATCGACTGGGACGCGTGGGAGCGGCCGCCGGTCTTCGACTGGCTGGCCGAGCAGGGCGTGGACGACGAGGAGGCGCGCCGCGTCTTCAACCTCGGCATCGGCATGTGTGGCGTCGTCGCCGAGCCGCCCCCCGACGCACTCGTGATCGGCAGGCTGACGCGGTGATCGGCGTCCTCGTCAGCGGCACCGGGACGAACCTGCAGGCACTGCTCGATGCGGGGTTGGCGGTCAGCGCGGTCGCGAGCAACCGGCGCGCCGCCCCGGCGCTCGAGCGCGCGGGCTCGGTGCCGACGGCGTCCTTCGAGCTCGACGACTACGCCGACCGCCCCGCGCGCGACGCTGCGATGGCCGACTGGCTGCGCGCCCAGGGCGCGCGCGTGGTCGTCCTGGCCGGCTACATGCACCTGTTGACGCCTGCCTTTCTCGAGCGCTTCCCCGACGCCGTCGTGAACGTGCACCCGTCGCTGCTGCCCGCGTTCCCGGGTGCGCACGCCGTCGAGGAGCAGCTCGCGGCCGGCGTCGCAGAGTCCGGCGCGACCGTCCACCTGGTCGACGAGGGCGTCGACAGCGGGCCGATCCTCGCGCAGGAACGGGTCCCGGTGCGCGCGGACGACACGGCCGAGACGCTTCACGCTCGCATCAAGGCGGTCGAGCATCGCCTCCTCCCCCGCGTCGTCGGAGAGCTGTGCGCGCACTGATCTCCACGTACGACAAGACAGGGCTCGACGTCTTCGCCCGCGGCCTGTACGAGCTCGGCTGGGACCTCGTCGCGAGCGGCGGCACGGCCACGCATCTCGAGGACCTCGGGCTGCCCGTCGAGCGCGTCGAGTCGCTGACGGAGTTCCCGGAGATGCTCGGCGGACGAGTGAAGACGCTCCATCCGCGCATCCACGCGGGCATCCTCGCGCGACGCGACGACGAGGGCGACGTCGAGACGCTCGCGACACACGACATCGAGCCGTTCGACCTCGTGTGCATCAACCTCTACCCGTTCGAGGACGTCGCGTCGCGCAAGGGCGTCACCGAGCTCGAGGCGGTCGAGATGATCGACGTCGGAGGCCCGTCGATGCTCCGCGGAGCGGCGAAGAACTTCGCCCACTGCGCACCCGTCTGCCGGCCCGAGCGATACGGGTTCGTGCTCGACGAGCTGCGCACGAACGGGAGCCTCTCGCTCGAGACGAGGCGGGAGCTCGCCGCGGAGACCTTCGCCACGACCGCGGCGTACGAGGCGGCCATCGCGACGTGGTTCTCGGAGCGGGAGCCGTTTCCGGAGACGATCGTGCTCCCGCTCGAGAAGGTGCTGGACCTCTCGTACGGCGAGAACCCGCACCAGCGGGCCGCCTACTACGTCGAGCGAAGCGCGCGCTCGCACCTCCTCTCGCGGGTCGAGCAGCTGCACGGGAAGGCGCTCTCCTTCAACAACCTGAACGACCTCTCGGCGGCCCGGCAGCTCGCGCGCGAGTTCACGCTTCCCGTGTGCGTGATCGTGAAGCACGCGAATCCGTGCGGCGTCGCGGTCGGCGCCACGATCGACGAGGCGTACGACAAGGCGCTCGCCTCCGACCCGACGTCGGCGTACGGCGGCATCGTCGTCGTGAACCGCGAGGTCGGCCCCGAGCTCGGAGAGAGGATCGCTGCGCAGTTCGTGGAGGTCGTCTTTGCGCCCGGTTACTCGGACGAGGCGCTCGCGGCGATGCGGCGGAAGCAGGGGACGCGCATCCTCCTCGACCGCGAGCGCCGGCGCGACGGCGACGCTCGAGACTACAAGCGCGTGATGGGCGGTCTCCTCGTGCAGGACCCCGACGCCGACATCGAGGATCGCGAAGGCTGGGAGGTCGTCTGCGGGACGCCGGACGAGCGGCAATGGGGCGATCTCGTCTTCGGCTGGCGGGTCTGCAAGCACGTGGCGTCGAACGCGATCGTGCTCGTCAAGGATCTGCAGACGATCGGCATCGGCGCGGGGCAGATGAGCCGCGTCGACGCGGTGGGGATTGCAATCGAGAAGGCGGCTGCGTACGGTCACGACATGAGCGGAGCCGCCCTCGCATCCGATGCGTTCTTCCCGTTTGCAGACGGCCCGCGGTTGGCACTCGACGCCGGCATCGGCTCGATCGTGCAGCCAGGCGGCTCGCGACGCGATGCGGAGGTCGTCGAGGCGGTCGTGCTTTCCGGTGCGGCCATGGTGTTCAC
>DASSGL010000242.1:0-3737 GCA_035693525.1 Gaiellaceae bacterium
AGATCTCTGGTCTGCTTCCCTCCCCTCACTGTCTCTAAGACTGCATGGCTTACGCCCTCAATCGTTCTAAGACTGCATGGGGTTCGCGGGACCGACTGCGCCCCAGTTGCGCCCCAGTCGTCGCCCGATTCGAGCGGTTCCAGGCGGTCGAGAGCGGCAACCGACAGAAGCCCTAGAGACGAGGAAACCGCCTGCTGGGAGGCGGTTTCCAAGGTGTTTCACAGAGAGCGGACGACGGGACTTGAACCCGCGACACCTGGCTTGGGAAGCCAGTGCTCTACCAACTGAGCTACGTCCGCGTGCAGGCGGATTCTACCGCCGGTCCAGACGCGTCCCGGCCGATAATCTGGATCGCGGAAATCGAGACGACGAAGGGGACGCCATGGCCAGCGAGCTGCACGAGACTGCGAAGGCCCTCGTCGCCGAGGGGAAGGGAATCCTCGCGGCGGACGAGAGCACCGCCACGATCAAGAAGCGCTTCGACTCGATCGGCCTCGAGTCGACCGAGGAGAGCCGGCGCGCGTACCGCGACATGCTCTTCACGACACCGGGCGTCGAGGAGTACATCAGTGGAGTCATCCTCTTCGACGAGACGATCCGCCAGTCGGCCCACGACGGCACGCCGTTCCCGGAGCTTCTCGCCTCGAAGGGCATCATCCCCGGCATCAAGGTCGACGAGGGCGCGAAGCCGCTCGCACTCGCGGACGGCGAGACCGTTACCGAGGGCCTCGACGGATTGCGCGCAAGGCTCGAGGAGTACCGCGGCCTCGGCGCGCGTTTCGCGAAGTGGCGCGCGACCTACTCGATCACCGACACGCTGCCGAGCGACTACTGCATCTGGACGAACGCGCACGCGCTCGCGCGCTACGCGGCGCTCTGCGAGGAGGCCGGGATCGTGCCGATCGTCGAGCCCGAGGTGCTGATGGACGGGACGCACACGATCGAGCGCGCGCACCACGTGACCTCGCGTGTCCTCGACGCGGTCTATACCGAGCTCTTCGACCAGCGCGTCGACGTCTTCGGCACGCTGCTGAAGCCGAACATGGTGCTCTCGGGATACGACGCTCCTGACCGCGCCGGCACCGACGAGGTCGCGGAGTGGTCGCTCAAGTGCTACTACAAGCACGTCCCCGCGGCGGTTCCGGGGATCGTGTTCCTCTCGGGCGGCCAATCCGACGAGGACGCCACCGCGCACCTCAACGCGATGAACGCGAAGGGGCCGCACCCGTGGCAGCTCTCCTTCTCGTACGGGCGCGCGCTGCAGGCGCCGGCGATCAAGGCGTGGAACGGCAAGCCGGAGAACGTCGAGGCCGGCCAGCGTGCGTACTACCACCGCGCGAAGATGAACGGTGCTGCGCGAACCGGGATGTATGCGCCCGAGATGGAACGGGAGGCCGCGACGGTCTGAAGCGGTGTCAGGCACCGGCCTCCGGCCGGAGCCGGAAACCAACCGAGGCTGGTCAGCGGTACTCGAAGCCCGTCAGGGCTGAGAGCTTCTCGAGCGACTGCTGCGCGACGACCCGGCGGACCGTGCCGGAGCGCGAGCGCATCACGATCGAGTCGGTGACCGCACCGCCCGGCGTGTACTGCACGCCGGCGAGGAGCGGGCCGTTCGTCACGCCGGTGGCCGCGACGAAGACGTCGTTGCCGGAGACGAGATCGTGCGTGTGGAGCACGCGCGCGGGGTCGAGCCCCGCCTCGATCAGCTGCCGGCGCTCGTCGTCGTTGCGCGGCCAGAGCCGTCCCTGGATTCCGCCGCCGACGCACTCGAGCGCTGCCGCGGAGATCACGCCCTCGGGAGTGCCGCCGATCCCGTAGAGCATGTCGACGCCGGTTCCCGGCTGCGCGGCCGCGATCGCCGGCGCGACGTCGCCGTCGCGGATCAGCTTCACGCGCGCACCCGCGGCGCGGAGCTCGGCGATGAGATCGTCGTGCCGGTCGCGCTCGAGCACGACGACGTCGACCTCGCGCGGCGTCTTCTCGAGCGCCTCCGCTACCCGTACGACGTTCTCGCTGGGCGAGGCCTCGATGTCGATCGCGTCGACCGCGCGAGGCCCGACCGCGATCTTCTCCATGTAGAACGCGGCGCCGGGGAAGAACATCGTGCCGCGTTCCGCGACCGCGATGACGCTGATCGCGCCGGGCTGGCCGAGTGCCGTCAGCCGAGTTCCCTCGAGCGGATCGACGGCGACGTCGACCTCGGGCCCCTGCCCATTGCCGACGTCCTCGCCGTTGTAGAGCATCGGCGCCTCGTCCTTCTCCCCCTCGCCGATCACGACGACGCCGCGCATGCTCACGCTGTCGAGCACGAAGCGCATCGCGTCCACCGCCGCCTGGTCGGCGGTCTCCTTCTCGCCGCGCCCGATCCAGCGGGCGGCCGCCATCGCGCCCGCCTCGGTCACGCGGACGAGCTCCATCGCGATGTTCCGGTCCGGGGCCTGCCGCCTAGCAGCGCTCACGGCCCGCGATCCTACATTCGTTCCGGTGCGGCGACCCCCACCAGGTCGAGGCAGCGGGCGATCACGATCTGCGTCGCGCGGCAGAGCGCGAGCCGAAAGGCCTGCTGCTCGCTCTCGAGCACACGGTGCTCGTGGTAGAAGCGGTGGAAGTCGTCGGCGACGCGGATCGCATAGGTCGGAATCGCCTGCGGGCCGCGCTTCTCGGCGGCCTCGGCTGCGACGGCGGGCAGCTCGAGCAACCGCTTCACGAGCTCGCGCTCCTCGGTCGCGAGCGGCGCCGTCACGACCGGCGACACCTCTGCATCGCCGGCATTCCGGAGGATGCCAGCGATGCGCGCGTGCGCGTACTGCACGTAGTAGACGGGGTTCTTCTGCGAGCGCTCGGCGGCGAGGTCGACATCGATCTCGATCGTCTGGTCGGGGCCTCGGTTGACGAGGTACCAGCGCGCTGCATCGAGGCCGATCTCCTCGACGAAGTCGTCGAGGAAGACGACGTCGCCGCGACGCTTCGACATCTTCATCTGCTCGCCCGAGCGCGTCAGGTGCACGAGCTGATAGAGCAGCACCTCGACGCGCTCGGGGTCGTAGCCGAGCATGCGCGCGACCGCGGCGTACCAGTTTCGCGTGCCGTGGTGGTCGGCGCCGAGCACGTAGATGGCGCGGTCGAAGCCACGGTCGAGCTTGTCCGCGAGATACACGACGTCGGCGGCGCGATACGTCGGCGTCCGGCTGTCCGAGCGGACCAGCACCCGGTCGTCGTCGTCACCGTACACGGACGAGCGCGCCCACAGCGCCCCCTCCTTCTCATACGTGTCGAGTCGCGGCAGGTACTGGGGCAGCCTCCCTTCGAGCTCGCTCTGCCGTACCCACGAGTCGAAATGGATGCGGAAGCGCTCGAGCGACTCTTGGATCCGGTGCAGCATCTCGGGCACGGGGTCACCGTCCACCACGGCCAGGTCGCGGATGTAGTCGCCGCGATAGCCGTCCTCGGGCGGCTCCTCGCCGCGGCGCACCGCCTCCACAGAGGCGCGGAAGCGCTCCATCTGCGCGCCGGCGTCGTTGTAGTAGTACTCGCGCTCGACCTCGTGGCCGGCGAGCTCGAGCAGGCGCGCGACCGAGTCGCCATAGGCGCCGTTGCGTGCCGACGCGACGGTGATGGGGCCGGTCGGATTCGCGGAGACCATCTCGACCTGGATGCGCTGCCTGAGCTGCGCGCTCCCGCCGCCGAACGCCTCGCCCGCCTCGAGGATCGCGCCCACAGCGTCGCCGAACCACGCG
>DASSGL010000243.1:0-12133 GCA_035693525.1 Gaiellaceae bacterium
CGCCGACAAGCTGCGTGCTCGAAACGGAGGCCTCGTCTACTGCTCGATCGGCGCCTTCGGCAACCGCGGCCCGCTCAAGGGTAAGCCGGGCTACGACCCGCTCATGCAGGCCTTCACAGGCATCGTCAGCCTGACCGGGGAGCCGGATCGTCCGGGGGTCCGGGTCGGCACGTCGCTCATCGACATCGGCACCGGCGTGTGGGCGGCCCTCGGCGTCATCGCCGCCCTCCTCGAGCGCGCGAGCACCGGTCGAGGGCGCGAGGTCGACGTGTCGCTCTTCGAGACGGGGCTCTCGCTCGTCGGCTACCAGCTGACAGACGCGCTCCGCACCGGACGCGCTCCGGCGCGCTACGGGACGGCGGTCCCGCTCATCGCGCCGTACGAGGTGTTCGCGACGGCGGACGGCGAGCTGATGATCGCGGCCGCGAACGACCGGCTCTTCCAGCAGCTCTGCGAGCGTCTCGGCCTCCCCGAGCTCGCCGGAGACCCGCGCTTCCGCACGAACCCGGACCGGCTGGCCAACCGTGCGGTGCTCCTGCCGCCGCTTCGCGCGCGCCTCGCGGAGCGGCCGACCGCACATTGGCTCGAGCAGCTCGACGGCATTCCCGTCGCGCCGGTGCAGGACGTCGTCGAGGCTGCCGAGCACGAGCAGACCCGGGCGACCGGGATCCTGCAGGCGCTCGGTGCGATCGACACCCTCGCGCTACCGCTCGAGGTCGACGATCGGCGTGTCGGCCACCGGGCCGCGCCGCCGACGCTCGGGCTCCACTCGCGGGAGGTCCTCCTCGAGCTCGGCTATACGGATGCCGAGATCGACGGGTTGGCAGCGAGCGGGATCACGCGTCTCGCGTAGAGTCGTCCTCCTCGTGCTCGACCGTCCCGAGAAGATCGTCTGCGTCGGCTTGAACTACCGCGACCATGCCGAGGAACAGGGTGTCGACCTGCCGCAGCGGCCGCTGCTCTTCGCGAAGTGGCCGAACACGCTCATCGGCACGGGCGAGCCGATCAGGATTCCCGAGATCTGCAAGCAACCCGACTACGAGGCCGAGCTCGGCGTCGTGATCGACCGGCGGGCGTCGCGCGTGAGCGTCGACGACGCGCTCGAGGTCGTCCGCGGCTACGTCGTCGCGAACGACGTCTCCGGCCGCGACCTCCAGTTCTCGGACGGCCAGTGGGTGCGCGGAAAGTCGCTCGACACCTTCCTGCCCGTCTCGGAGCTCGTGCCCGCGAGCGACGTCCCCGACCCGCAGGCCCTGCCGATCCGCGCCGTGCTGAACGGCGAGACGATGCAGGACTCGAACACGTCGAACCAGATCTTCGGCGTCGCCGAGGTCATCTCGTTCGTCTCCCAGGCGATCACCCTCGAGCCGGGCGACCTCATCATCACCGGCACGCCCGCGGGTGTCGGCGCGTTTCGAAAGCCGCCGGTCTGGTTGCAGCCCGGAGACGAGATCACGATCGAGATCGACGGTCTGGGCGCGATCACGAATCCCGTCGTCGCCGCATAAGGAGGCTCCATGTCGTTCGTCCTCGTCGTGCGCATGAAGGTCGCCGAAGGAAACGAGGAGCGCGCCGCTCAGATCATCCCCGAGCTCGCGCAGGCGAGCCGGGCCGAGCCGGGATGCGAGCAGTACGTCCCCTGCCGCGACAACGAGGACCCGCGGTCGTACCTCTTCTACGAGCAATACCGAGACCGGGAGGCCTTCGAGGCCCACGGGGCGAGCGAGCACTTCCAGCGGCTCGCCGCCGGAGAGCTCTTCGGGCTGCTGGAGTCGCGCGAGCGCACGTTCTACGAGACCGTCGTCGACTGAGAGCCTCTAGGAGTTGAGACGCGCCACGCTCCTCGCCGCGCTCTTCGTCGCGGCGCTGGCGCTCCGGCCGCAGCTCGTCGGCGTCGGGCCTCTCATTCCGTCGATTCAGGAAGCGCTGCAGACGTCGCATGCGGTCGCCGGGCTTCTCGGCACGATCCCCGTGCTCTGCATGGGTCTCTTCGCGCCGCCCGCAGCGTTCCTGTCGCGCCAGTTCGGGTCGCGCCACGCGCTCGCCGTCGCGCTCGCACTGATCGGGATCTTCGGGCTGGTGCGCGCGGCGGCGCCTGGAGCTGCCTCTCTCATCCTGCTCACGATCCCGGTCGGGATCGGGATGGGCCTCGGCAACGCGCTGATGCCGGTCGCCGTCAAGGAGCGGTTCGCCGACCGGCCCGTCTTCGCCACCGGCGTCTACGCCGCAGGGATCAACGTGGGCGCCACCCTGTCTGCGGCCGTCGCGGTTCCCGTGGCGCATGCCCTCGGCAGCTGGCGTTACCCGCTCGTCATCTTCTCCGCCGTGTCGGTCGTGCTCGTCGTGCTGTGGCTCGTCCTAACCCGCGCGGAGCGTGGGTACAGCCGCGCCGGCGCGCCGCGTCCGCGTTCCCTCCCGTGGCGAAATCCGATCGCGTGGCGGCTCGTGCTCGCCTTCTTCCTCATGTCGGGGACGTACTACGGGCTGAACGCGTGGCTGCCGGACGTCTACGTCGAGCACGGCTGGAGCGAGGGTCGCGCCGGCGCGCTCCTCGCGGTCCTCAATGCGACGCAGATCGTTGCGGGCATCGCGATCGCGTGGCTTGCGCAGCGCGGCGGGTCGCGACGCTCGTGGCTCGTCGGCTGCGCGACGGTGCAGGTGGCCGCCCTCGTCGGAGTCGTCCTGCTTCCAGGCGGCGGGTTCCTCTGGGCAGTGCTGATCGGGGCGACGACCGGGCCGCTCTTCTCTCTCACGATGACCCTTCCCGTCGACGTCGGCCGCAGCCCCATGGACGTCGCCGCCTTCACGGGCCTGATGCTCGGCGCCGGCTACTGCCTCTCGGCCACGTCCCCGCTCGTGCTCGGCGCGATCCGCGACGCGAGCTCGGGCTTCGGCCCGGTGCTGTGGGTGCTCGTCGCGATGAGCACCGCGCTCCTTCTGGTCGACGCTTCGCTCACGCCCGCACGGCTCGCAGCTGCTCGACGGTCTCACGAACTCCCTGATCTAGCGGCGTCCAGCTGATCCCGCCCAGCGCCTCGTCGAGCGCCGTGCCGTCGAACTCGGGCGGGAAGGGCAGGATCGTCTCTTCGTCGACGGTGATCGAGACGCCCGGAGCCGCCTCCTCGATCGCGCTCGCGACCTCGGCGAGCGTGACCGACGGGCCGCCGAGGTGGAAGGCACGTGCGCCTTCGGTCGCGGCTCGCGCGGCGGCGACGAACACGCGGGCGGTGTCGGGCGCGTACTGCAGCTGCGTTCGTCCGCCGAAGCTGATGCGGGCGTCCTCTCCCGCTGCGGCGGCCGCCATCGCGAGCGTCGGCGAAGCCGTCAGGCCGTTGTCGCGGCCGGGCCCGTAGACGATGTACGGGCGGATGCCGATCGACGGCACGCGCTCCTCGGCCCAGAAGATCCGGGCGAGCCCCTCGCAGGCCTGCTTGTGCACGCCGTAGAACGTGACCGGGTGGCCGTCGGCGTCGTTCGGCACGGGCGCACCGTGGTCGTCCGCGGGTGAGTAGACGGCGGCCGAGCTCGCGTACGCGACCTGGATTCCCCGCGTCTTCGCGGCGTCCAGCACGTTGACGGTGCCGCCGACGTTCACCGCGGTCCCGTACGGCGGATCGGGTTTGATCTGAGGGAGAAGGAGCGCCGCCAGGTGGACGACGTGCGTGATCGCGTGCTCGTCGAGGAGGCGGGCGAACGCAGGTCCGTCGACGATGTCGCCCTGGACGACCGGTACGTCCGCGTCGGTGACGAGGCGAAGCCGGCGCGCGTCCGTCCCGTAGTCGAAGCCGACGACGGGCGTCCCTTCCTCCGCGAGCAGCGCGCAGGTCCACGCGCCGATGCAGCCGAGCGCGCCGGTGACGAGGAACCGCTCGGCCGGCATCAGGGATCGACGTAGACGGTGACGGTCTCCGTGTAGAACTCCATCGCCGCGCGTCCCTGCTCGTGCGGGCCGAACCCGCTCGACTTGATGCCGCCGAATGGGACGTGCACCTCGGCACCGGCCGTCTGCGAGTTCACGTGCAGGAGGCCTGCCTGCGCCTCCGCCTGGAAGCGAGTGGCGAACCGAAGGCTCGACGTGAAGATCGCGGCCGAGAGACCGAAGTCGGTCGCGTTCGCACGTCGCATCGCCTCGTCGTACGACTCGACGCGGTAGAGCGACGCCACCGGTCCGAACACCTCCTCACACGAGAGGTACGCGTCGTCGCGGACCCCCTCGAACACCGTTGGCTGGATGAGGAAGCCGTTCTCGTCGCCGCGGCCGCCGCCTGTGAGCACGGTGCCGCCCTCGCTCCGGCCGCGTTCGACGGCTGCGAGGACGTCGTCGAACTGCGTCTCGCTGACGATCGGGCCGACCTCGACCTCCGGGTCGAGGGGGTCGCCGACCTTGCCGCGCTCGATCCGCGCGAGGAGGGCGGTCCTGAACGCGTCGTAGACCGGGCTCTCGACGTAGATCCGCCGAGTCGCGGTGCACTTCTGGCCCGCCGACCAGAACGCGCCGGCATACGTCGCCTCGACGGCGCGGTCGAGGTCGGCGTCCGCGAGCACGATCAGCGGGTTGTGACCGCCGAGCTCGAGCTGGACGCGCTTGCCCGTCTTCGTCGCCTCGTCGCGCACCCAGTGCCCCGTTGCGACCGATCCGGTGAACGAGATCGCGCGCACCCGCGTGTCGCGCACGAGCGCGGCGCCGACCGTCGAGCCTCGGCCGGTCACGACGTTCAGCACGCCGGCGGGGAGCTCGGCCTCCGCGAAAGCCTCGGCGACGTGCAGCCCGGTCTGCGGCGCCTCGAACGCGAGCTTGAGCACGACTGTGTTGCCGTACACGAGCGCGGGCGCGAGCTTCCACACCGGAATGGCGATGGGGAAGTTCCACGGCGTGATCAGCGCGACCACCCCGACCGGACGCCGTCTCGTCGAGACTTGCGCTCCGCTCAGCGCCTGCTCGAAGTGCTCACCGACCGATCGGAACGCCTCGCTCGCCGCGAAGCGGAGGATCTGCGCGGCGCGTGCGGCCTCGCCGCGGGCCTCGCGCAGCGGTTTGCCCATCTCTGTGCTCATGTCGTTCGCGATCTGCTCGGCGCGCCCTTCGAGCACCCCGGCGGCCGCATTGAGATACCCGGCGCGCCTGGCCATCGGCAAAGCCGCCCAGTTCGCGAAGGCCGACTCGGCGGCGGCGACGGCGGCGGCCGCATCTGCTTCGTCCGAGGACGAGAACTCGCCGATCGTCTCGGTCGGCCGCATCGGGTTCACCTTCGTATAGGTCTCGCCGGACGCGGCCGCGACCCAGGCGCCGCCCACGTAGTTCCGGCCCGCCGCGCGGCTCGGTGCATCGAGGATGTCGGTCATCCCGGCACCGTAGCCGTCAGGCCGCGACCGTGTTCACGAGCGCGCCGATGCCGTCGATCTCGATCTCGACGGTGTGCCCGGGCAGGAGCGTGTACTCATCCGGCGGGACGAGGCCCGTGCCGGTGAGCAGGATCGAGCCCGCAGGCACGGGGTTGTCGCGGAGCACCCACTCCACGAGCTCGTGCGCCGTCCGGCGCATGCGCGCGGTCGAGGTCGTACCGGCGAAGATCTCGCCGCCGTCGGCGTCGACGATGCGCAGCCGGATCTCGAACGGCGCCGCCCAGTCGTCGGGAACGGCGAGCGCAGGGCCGATCGCGCAGGCGCCCGCGAAGACCTTCGCCTGGGGGATGTAGAGCGGGTTCGCACCCTCGATGTCCCGGCTCGAGACGTCGTTTCCGATCGTCACGGCGACCGGAGCGCCCTCGGGGCCCAGGACGATCGCGAGCTCGGGCTCCGGCACCGTCCAGCTCGAGTCGCTGCGGACGCGGATGGCTGCGCCGGGCCCGACGGTCCGCCGCATCGCCGCATCCTTCAGGAAGAGCTCGGGGCGGTCGGCCTCGTACACGAGCGCATAGACGTCGCGCGCGTCGGTCACAGCCTCCTCGAGTCGCGCGTCGCGGCTGCGTTCGTACGTCACGCCCGCACACCAGATCTCGGGCGCCTCGATCGGAGGGAGCAGGCTGGCTTCCGCAGCCGCGATCCGCCCGACGGTCTCGCCGACGCCGGCGAGTGCGGCGAGCGGGTCGTCATGGTCGAGGAGCTCGATCGCGTCGCCGTCGAGGCGGCCGACTCGCGCTCCGCCGTCGCCGGCGACGCGGACGAAGCGCCTCAATACGTCGCCCTGCCGCCCGAGATGTCGAACACGGCCCCGGTCGAGAACGTCATCTCCTCGCTCGCCAGCCAGCAGACGAGGCCGGCCACCTCTTCGGGCTCGCCGACGCGGCCGAGCGGGATGCGGGCCGTCATGTACTCGATGTGCTCCTGCGAGATCTGGTGGAGGATCGGGGTGTTGATCACGGCGGGCGCGATCGCGTTCACGAGGATCCCGCTGCCGGCGACGTCCTTGCCGATCGCCTTCGTCAGCGCGATCACTGCACCCTTCGAGGAGGAGTACGCGCCGGCCATCGGATTGCCCTCCTTGCCGGCGACCGACGCGACGTTGACGATGCGGCCGTACCCGTTCGCCTTCATCTTCGGAATCGCCGCGCGGTTGGCGTAGAAGACGCCGTTGAGGTTGATCGCGTGCACGCGTTCCCACTCCTCGTTCCCGACGTCCTCGGTGTGCAGGGAGTCGCCGCCGACGCCGGCGCAGCACACGAGCACGTCGAGCCTCGGCAGACCATCGACGGCCGCGTCGAGCTGGGCGGAGTCGCGGACGTCCTCGCCGTTTTCGAGGTCGAAGACGCGAACGTCGGCGCCGCCTTCCTGCAGCCGCTCCACGACGGCCGCGCCGATGCCGCTCGCGCCGCCGGTGACGAGCGCCACCCGACCCTCGAAGCCGTACCGATTGGCCATCGCGTATTTCTATACGGTTTCTTGCATGGGCTTCGATCCGAGCCGGGACTATCCGCTCGGGACGAATGCGCGTGACCTCGTGAGAACGCCGGGCGGAAGCGCGCTCGACGACCTCGAGCTGCACGGCGAGAACGTCACGGCCGGCGAGCTTCGCGCCACACCGGAGACGTTGCGGCTTCAAGCCGAGGTCGCGCGCGCCGCGGGTCAGACGCAGCTCGCAGAGAACCTGCTGCGCGCGGCCGAGCTCGCGCCGCTGCCCGACGAAACGGTGCTCGCGATCTACACGGCTCTGCGTCCGGGCCGCTCGACCGCGGCCGAGCTCGAGGAGTGGGCGGCGCGGCTCGAGGACTGGCAGGCCCCGGCCACGGCGGCGTTCGTGCGCGAGGCGGCGCAGGTCTACGGGCGGCGGGGCTTCGTCCGTGGCTGAGGGCTCCTCGAGCCGCTTCGCGGCGCGCAGCGAGCGGGAGCTCCGGCGCGAGGTCCTGATCGAGCCGCTCCACGAGCTCGGCCTCGTCGCCATGAACGGGGCGAACGATCCCAGGCCCTCGCTCGTCGTCGAGAGCGGGCGCGTCGTCGAGATCGACGGTCGGCGCGAGGAGCACTGGGACGCGCTCGACCACTACCTCGCGCGTCACGGTCTCGATTCGGCCGTCGCCGCCGACGCGAACGCGCTCGAGGATGCTTCGATCGCTCGGATGCTCGTCGACGTCGACGTCTCGCGGGCTGAGCTCGTGCGGCTGTCGCGTGGACTGACGCCGGCACGACTCGCGCACATCGTCTCGCTCCTCGACCCGGTCGAGCTCATGTTCGCGCTGAAGAAGCTGCGGGCGCGGCGGGCGCCGGCGAATCAGGCTCACGTCACGAACCTCAAGGAGAACCCCGCGCTGCTCGCCGCGGACGCGGCGGAGGCCGCAGCGCGCGGCTTCGCCGAGGTCGAGACGACGGTCGGCGTGTCGCGCTATGCGCCGCTGAACGCGCTCGCGATCCTCGTCGGCTCGCAAACGGGGCGTCCCGGCGTGCTCACGCAGTGCGCCGTCGAGGAGCGGCTGAACCTTCGACTCGCGATCCTGGGCCTCGTCACCTATGCGGAGACGCTGTCCGTCTACGGAACCGAGCGCGTCTTCGCCGACGGCGACGACACGCCGTGGTCGAAAGCCTTCCTGGCCTCGGCGTATGCGTCCCGCGGCGTCAAGGTCCGGTTCACGTCGGGCGGCGGCTCCGAGGCGTTGATGGGCGAGTCGGAGGGCAAGTCGATGCTGTATCTCGAGGCGCGCTGTCTCTCGCTCGTTCGCGCCGCCGGCTCGCAGGGCGTCCAGAACGGCTCGATCTCGTGTGTCGCTCTCGTACTCTCCGTGCCCGGCGGAACCCGGGAGATCCTCGCCGAGAACGTGCTCGCGGCGTGGCTCGGCCTCGAGGTGGCCTCAGGGAACGACGCGATCTCGAGCCACTCGGCGATCCGCAAGACCGCGAAGCTCATGGGCCAGTTCCTGCCGGGGACGGACTTCGTGACGTCCGGGTACTCGGCGATGCCGCGATACGACAACATGTTCGGCGGCGGCAACTACGACTCCGACGACTTCGACGAGTGGCTGACGATCCAGCGGGACTGGCAGGTCGACGCGGGAATCGAGCCGCTCGACGAGGAGGCGACGCTCGCCGTGCGCGAGCGCGGCGCGCGTGCGATCCAGACCGTCTTCGACGCGTTCGGCTTCCCGCCGGTCACCGCGGAGGAGATCCGGCTCGCCACGACCTGCGTCGACTCCCGCGACCTGCCGGATCGCGACCGTGCGGCCGACGTCGCCGCGGCCGACCGGATGCTCGCCGAAGGCACGAACGCGCTCGACGTGGCGCGCGTCCTCGACGAGCGCGGCTTCGCAGACGTCGGTGCAGCGATCTTTGAGATGCAGCGCCAGCGCGTCGCGGCCGACTATCTGCAGACCTCGGCGATCGTCGCGCCCGGCGGCGACGTCGTCGCGGCGATCAACGACCCGAACCTCTACGAGGGGCCCGGAACGGGGTACCGGCTCGAAGGCGAGCGGTGGGAGCGGTTGCAGCGCTTGCCGCACGTCGTCGATGCGCGTCTGCTCGGCGCCGCGTCGGACGGCGAGGTCGTCGCATTCGAGACGCTCGGCGAGGCGTCCCGCGGCACGGGCACCGACGAGGTCGTCGTCGCGCTCGGGCCCGCGTTCGGTTCCGTCCTCTCCGAGACGATCAACGGGCTCGCGCACCGCGACGTCGTCGTGGAGCTCGTCTCGGGGATCGAAGAGGCGGGCGCGGTCGCGCGAGTCGTCAGGATCCGCCGCTCGGCCGACGTCGCGTTCATCGGACACGACGGCGCGAGGCTCTCGGGCTCGGGAGTCGCCGTCGGCGTCCAGTCGAAGGGGACGGCGGTCATCCACCGTGCCGATCTCGAGCCGCTCGACAACCTCGAGCTCTTCGGCATGGCTCCGTCGCTGACGCTGTCGTCGTACCGGCAGATCGGCCGCAACGCGGCGGCCTACGCGCTCGGCCGGCCGGTCGCGCCGGTACCGACGGTCCTCGACAACTTCGCGCGTGCGAAGCTCATCGTCCGGACGACGCTCATGCATGCGCGCGAGACGGCGGAGGTCGTCAGCGGAGGTCCGGCGTCAGAGCTCCGGCTTCCGCTCGACGTCCCGGTACTCGGGAGATCGTGAACGTGCGCGAGCGGATCCCTCGACTCAGGGATGCGACGAGGGCCCACCTTCTCCCACAATCAGACCCGGCCTGCGGCCTGGAAACGTAGAGAGGTATGTCGATGTGGCTGTGGGTCTCGATCGGGTTGGGCGGCTTCCTCGCCCTCTCGGTCCTCGTCGCGTTCACCGTCGCGGCCGTGCTCGGCGCGATCGGCCGGCAAATCGGCGAATTGCACGCGGAGCTCGACGAAGCGGAGGAGTGGGCGATGCTGCCGACGGCCCGCGGCGCTGACGTCACGCGAGCGGCCGGCGCCGAGGCGGGCGACGTCGAAGCCCGGCTGGAGGCGTAGGCCCTGCGAGAATTGGAGCGTGGCTGGGGGCGCCGTCGTCGTTCGGCCCGCGGAGGATGGTGATCGCCGCCCTCTTGCGCTCCTCTTCGCGGCAGTGGCGGACGAACGTGACGGGATCGCGGCCGAACCGCCGATCGACGTCGAGAAGCGGGCAGCGAGCTGGGATCTGGGCCGCACCCTCGTCGCGCTCGGCGAGGGCGAGATCGTCGGACACATCGTCGTCATAGAGAGCAGTTTCGGGTTCGCCGAGATCGGGATGATGGTCGAACGCCGTTGGCGCGGGCGTGGCGTCGGAGCCGCGCTGGTAGCCGCCGCAATCGAGCGGGCACGGGCGCGTGGGCTGCACAAGCTGGCGTTGAGCGTGTTCCCCCACAACGAGGCGGCCGTCGCCCTGTACCGGAAGTTCGGGTTCCTGGAAGAGGGACGGCGCCTCAAGCACATGCGACGCGCCAACGGCGAGCTGTGGGACGTGATCGAGATGGGGTTGCTGCTCTAGCCCGTCCGTGCGGCGTCGCCCTGGGTCAGGCTGTTCTCAGCGCCTCGATCGTCGCGGTCGGAACGATCCCTTTCACGCGGCCTGCCAGCTCCGCGTCCAGCGTCACGAATGCGTCCGCCTGGAGTTGCGTGAGTGCGACGTACTCCGCGTCGAAGGTCTCGGCCCACCCGAGCTGCTCGGCGAGATCCCAGGCTCGACGTTGCAGGACGGCGTCTCCGAGAAGCCGGATCGAGAGCCTCCGGATGCGGGCAAGTCGTTCGCGGGCGACGTCCGCCGACAGCTCCCCCGAGTGCACGGCCACGTGGAGGCCCGACAGCGTCTGGGAGCGCAAGAGCGTGGGCGCGAGCAGCTTGTGCTCCGTCGCGACCTCGATCTCCCCGCTCGCCAGACGGAGGACGACGCCGCAGTCGACGACGAATCGCGCCACCTGACTGCCCACGCTACCGCACTTCCAGTGCCCATTCCTCGCGTCAGTCCGGAGCCCCGTCGTCACGGCGGGACTCCGCACCAACGACACGCCGGTCAGGTGACCTTGATCGTCCCCTGCATCCAAGGATGGACTGCACAGATGAAGTGCAGGACGGTGCCTGCAGGCGCCGTCACCTTGATCGATATGGATTTGTGCTTGGCGCCTTCGATTGCGATGCTGTCACCCGTTCCGTCCAGGCCCGGCTTGCCCTTGTCGACGATCCAGTGTGCGATGTCGTTCGTCGGGCCCGGAGGAGCCTTCGGGTTCTTCAGATGACCCGAAGCGGTCTGGTTGCAGATGTTGCAGTTGTTCAGCTGCGCTGTCGTCCTCGGCAAGTCCTTGCTGCTCACGATCGTGATCGTGTGCGGCTCGTCACCCGGCTTTCCGTCGTAGGTGAACGTGAGCATCTGCCCGGACTTCACCGTTGCGGTGCCGGGAGTGAAGTACATCTTGTCGGTGACGCTCTTGTTGATCACATACGACGCACCCTTGTCGGTCGCTTTGATCGTCAAGCCGGCCGCGTTACCCGACGCCATCGCGCCGCCGGCGATCGCGGAGGCAAGAGCAGCGACCACCGGCGTCACCCCGCACAACAACCATTTCCTGGTCATCTGACCCCTTTTCTTCTCGGACGCCGTACCTCCGGCGCGTTGCTGCGGCCACTCGGCCGGGCCTGCACACTTGCACTCGGAGAACCTCAGTTCAAGTCGTGACGATCGAGTCGAGCCCTGAGCGGGGATCAGGTTCTAGTCGGAGGCCACTTGTAGAGTTGTCCTGTGCCCGAGGCGCGGCTCGAGGACAACGGCTCTGGCCTTGCGCCCGCAGGAGACGGCTGGTTCGTCGTGAACGTGCGCGACGCCCAGTGGCTCACCTCGGAAGGCGGTGAGAAGCAGCCGTCCGGCTCGGAGTGCTCGTTCGAGAGTGGGAAGGCCGAGTTCACGGAGCTCGGCGTCCGGTTGCACGTGTTACCGCCGGGCGAGCCCAACGGGCTCTACCACCGCGAGGACAAGCAGGAGGACTTCCTCGTCCTCGCAGGTCAGTGGCTGCTGCTCGTCGAGGGTGAGGAGCGGTCCCTCCGTGCCTGGGACTTCGTCCACTGTCCGGCGGGCACGGAGCACATCTTCGTCGGCGCGGGGGGCGCGCCGTGCGTGATCCTGATGGCAGGGGCGCGTGGGGAGGACTGGAATGTGGTGTATCCGGTGTCGGAGCTCGCAGCGCGCTACGGGGCGAGCGCGGACGAGGAGACGTCCGACCCGCGCCGGGCATACGTGCCGCGGTTCGAGCCGTCGCGCCGGGGGCGACCCGC
>DASSGL010000244.1:0-6208 GCA_035693525.1 Gaiellaceae bacterium
AAGCGGCGCTCGAAGCCGATCGTCGTCGACGGCTTGGAGCTCATCGCCGCGCCGCAGAGCGAGCCCGCGACATGACCCGGGTACACCTCGACACCGTCGCCGAGGTCCGCGAGCCGGTGCAGAGAGTGGAAGAGGCCTTCGGCGCCTTCCGCAGCCTCGACAGCGAGGTCGGGCCGCGCGGCATCCCCGACGAAGAGCGAGTCGCCTGTGAGCACGAGCCACGGCTCGTCGCCGCGCGACCGGTCGACGACGGCGAACGCACAGTGCTCCGGACGATGCCCCGGGGTGTGGATCGTGCGCAGGACGACCTCGCCGACCTCGACGTCCGTGCCGTCCACGAGGGGCTCGTGCTGGTACGCGACCTCGGCGGCGACGTGGATGCGCACCGGAAGCCCGTGCTCGAGCGCGAGGCGCCCGTGCCCGGATACGTGGTCGGCGTGCGTGTGCGTCTCGAGCACGTCCACGAGCTCGACCTCGTGCCGCTCCGCAGCGTCGAGGTACTGCTCGATCGCATAGGCGGGATCGACGACGACCGCCGTATGTGCGTGCTCGTCGCCGACGAGGTAGGAGGCGCACCCGAGATCCTCGTCGACGAACTGCCTGAACAGCACGACGGCGACGCTAGCAACAGTTGCGGCTATATCTCCTGAAGTGGACGCTTTTCGCAACCAGGCTTCAGCCTGGTTGCAGTCGTTGATGTCGTTCGATCGGTTCTACGACTGCAAGCTGCCTGAAGGCAGGTTGCGGGTCGGGGCGGAACGCCTCAGCCGATTTCCGCGTCGTCTGGTCCAAGGAGCGCGACGAGGAGCAAGAATGACGGCCATGAAGTCATGGGAGAGGAAGTCGGCGCTGAACGAAGCGCTCTGGCGCGAGGTCAACGAGCGGATGGACGAGGTCGACGAGGCGATGCGGGTCCTTCCCGACGACGCCCAGCTCACGTTCCACTGCGAGTGCGGCGAGGAAGGATGCACCACCATGATCTCGCTCACGCCGGCGGAGTATCAGGACGTCCGCAGTGACGTCGACCGCTTCGCAGTCGCTCCCGGCCACGAGCACCCGACGATCGAGCGCGTCGTCCAGCGAACCGACCGGTACGTCGTCGTCGACAAGCTCCCCGACGCAGAGCCGATGGTCGGAGGCGACGGCTTGCCCGACAGCGGCGGCTGAACGAGCGGGGAGACCCGGTCGCCCGAGCCTCCCCGATTTGCCGTAAGCGGCGAGCGAGCTAGAGGTAGTCGTCCCGGTAGCCGGCGCCGCCCGGCCCGTAGTAGGTGCCGACACTGCTCCGGTAGTTCTCGTCGAGCAACTTGTCGTGGTTGAACTCCGGTGCGTTCTTGATCTCGTCCTTCGTCCGGTTGACGAAGACGGTCTCCGTGTCGAGATCGACGTCGCGGATCACACCCGCGGGAAGCAGCACCTTCTTCCCGAAGATCCACGGGCCTGTGTCGACCACGATGAAGCTGGCACCGACGTCGTCCGACGCCTCGTCGATCTTCCCGATCGAGCCGTCGAGAGCCTCGACCTTGAAACCGTGGAAATCGGTCTGCATCCAGATCGATTGGCGATAAACCCATACGTCCGTAGTAGCCATGCTTTCACCTCCTCGTCGCGTACTCACGGTCAAGGGATCCCTCGCCGATCGCCGAGAAACCAAACCCGCCGAGGAAGCACTACGACGCGTAGGATCGCGATCCATGGCCGGCTTCGGGGAACACGCGCGTTGGTTCGAGTTCACGTCCGACTCGTTCGACCACGCGTCGGAGCTGCCGCAGGAGTACAACGCAGGCAACCGGTTCTACGGCCGCGACGTCGCCGAGTTCATCGCGACAGGTCTCGGCGCCTCGGGATTCGAGACGAGCTTCTTCGACGAAGACTGGGGCTGGATGGCCCGCGCCTGGCGCCCAGAGAGGCCGCGGCTCGAGATCGCCGTCTACCACGACCTCGAGGAGGAATCGGAGCGAACCTGGCAGCTGATGGTGCGTTCGCTCGAGACGGATCGGTGGCTCGGCGTCATCCCGCGGTTCCGCGAGGTCGAAGCCGACCCGCAGGCGATAGGCACCCTCGAGGGCGTCTTCCGCGAAGCGGGGATGCCGCTCGAGCAGCGGGCGCCCGGCTAGACGGGCTCTGCCTTTCCCGCAACCTGGCTGAACCACGGTTGCCGCTATATCTGCCTGGGTGAGATCTCGTCTCGTCGCACTCGCGGTCGTCCTCGTCGCGCTCGCGCTGCCGGCGACCGCCCTCGCACACGCGACCCTCGTCCGTACCGTGCCCGCCAACGAGGCGTCGGTCGGCAGGGCGCCGCGCGAGGTGCGCGTCGTCTTCGACGACGTCGTGCGCGTGGGGCCCGATGTCGAGGCGATCCGGAACGGCGGCGGGTCGGTGCTCGCCGGCAGCGCACACGTCGAGGGTCAGCGGACGCTCGTCGTGCCGCTTCGCCCGGGCCTTCGCAAGGGCGCCTACTCCGTGCGGTGGTCGATCGTCTCGGACGACGGGCACCTCGAATCCGGAGTGATCGCCTTCGCGGTCGGCACAGGCGCGACGCCGACAGCGGCGCTGACGGCCGAGGCGACCGGTCCGCAAGCGCCGGATGTCATCGCGCGCTGGCTCTTCTACGCCGGCCTGCTCGTCGCGGTCGGCGCTTCGTTCTTCGCCCTCGTGGCGCGATCGCTCGAGAGCGACCGCATTGCGCTCCTGCTCTCCACCTCCGCCGTGATCGCCGCCGTCGGGGCCGGCGACGAGGCACACCGCGTTGGGGTCGACACGCGCGCAGGCGCCGCGCTCGCTGCGGCGGCGCTTCTTGCGGTCGTCGTGGCTACCCTCGCGGGCGCCGCGACGCTCGAGCGCCGCCTGCTTCGACCCGCCGTCTTGCTCGCGCCTCTGCTCGTCCTTCCGCCTGCCCTCGGGGGGCACGCCGACGACCGCGGCGTCAATCGCATCAACATCGCCGCCGACGCGCTCCACGTTGCAGGCGCCGCCGCGTGGGTGGGCGCCCTCCTCGGCTTCGTCGTGTTCCGGGATGCCCCGCGGCGGCGCACCGCGGCGCTCGCCCTCGGCGGCGTCCTGCTGCTGGCGGTCACCGGCGTCGTGCGGGCGTGGTCAGAGCTCCTACAGGTCGCGCAGCTGTGGGACACCTCGTACGGTCGCACGCTGCTCGTGAAGACGGGGGGCCTGCTGCTCGCGCTCGCAGGCGGGTGGTTGCTGCGCGCTCGCATCCGCAGACGGGCGGCCTTCGAGCTCGTCCTCGTCGCCGGCATCGTCGTGGCAGTTTCCGTGCTCGTCCTGCTCCGTCCGGGACGCAACGTCGCTGCGGCGCCGCCGCTGCGCGTCTCGACCGCGGAGCCGACACCTGCGCCGCCGTTGCCGGCACCGGGAGCCGTCGTGCTCGCAAAGGAGCTCGGCGATCTCGGGGTTGCGCTGCAGCTCGAGCCGCGACGCACGACTGCGATCGTGCTCTCGCCCGCAGGCGGTGGCCTGAGCGGCCTCGACGTGCACCTCGACGGCACGGCCGCGAAGTCGTGCGGCTCCGGCTGCTACGGCACAGACCAGGCACCCGGGACGAGCGTCGAGGTGCAGGTCGACCGCTTCGGGCCGACGCTCCGCACGACGTTCCGCGTCCCGCAGACGGCTGTGCCCGCCAACCGGCTCATGCAGAGGATCTCCACGCAGTTCCGGGGCCTGCGCAGCGTGTCCTACCTCGAGCGGCTCGCGTCCAGCCCGTCCCAGGTCGTGACCGCGCTCTGGCGGCTCGAGCATCCGAACCGGGTCTCGTACCAGATCCCGGGCGGCGCGGCGGGCATCGTGATCGGAGCACGGCGGTGGGACCGCTCGACTCCTGACGCGGCGTGGCACGCGTCGCAGCAGACGCCCCTCGTCCAGCCCGCGACACTCTGGTCGTCGACGGCCAATGCGCACGTGATCTCGGCCCGCGCCGGAACGAAGACGCTGACGTTCCTCGACCCGGCGACGCCCGCGTACTTCGCGATCGTCGTCGATGCCAAGACGCTCTTGCCCCGCACCGTCCACATGACCGCGTCAGCGCACTTCATGGTCGACCGCTATCTGCGCTTCAACGCGCCACGGGCGATCTATCCGCCCCGCTGACGTGCTCCTCCTCGAGCAGCCGCCAGACGTAGTACCCGATCGCGAGCAGGAAGACGAGCGTCTGCTCGCCGTTCATCAGGATGCCGCCGAGGTTCTGGTCGCGCACGGGTGAGAGCCCCCAGAGGCGCGGCGTCGTCTCGTAGAACGAGTACAGCGGTCGGCTCGCGAAGATCAGCGCGAGCCCGAGGAACGATGAGGCGACGAACCCGGCGCCCAGGTATGCCAGCGCCGCCGGTGGGCCGAGCCTGCCCGAGACGAGCGGCCACCAGAAGACGAGCCCGCCGGCGATCAGGATGGCGTGCTCGATGTTGAGTGCCCAACCCGTCTCGAGCGCCCAGGTGTAGAAGCCGGCGATGTGCGTCCCGTACCAGGCGAGGAGCCACGCCGGCAGTGCATAGCGCGCGCGTAGCCTGCGCGCGCCGTGCGCGTTCAGCCAGGCTCGCATGCCGGGCGTCAGGCCGAGCAACACGAAGAGCGGAGCGATGTCGGCGATGAGTGCGTTCTGAAGCAGGTGGATCATCAGCAGCCGCTTCGCCGCGATCGTCTCGAGCGGCGAGTTGAGCGGGACGGCGATCAGCAGGAGCCCGAGCGCGAAGAGGGCGACGCGCGCCCCCGACGGACGGTCATGGCGCGCAGCCCGCGCATAGGCGACCGCGGCCGCGGCCACGAGCACGAGGAACACGTACTCGAAGCTGAAGCTCGTCGCGCTCACGCCGGCGCGAGTCGTGTGTGCCGAAGGCGCGGCCGGATGAGGAGGAAGACGAACGTGCCGAGCACGAGAAGCTGCTCGCCCATCATCACGAGCCCCGCGACCTTCTGGTCGCCGAGCGGGGAGAAGCCGTAGGCGCCGCGATAGAGCGGATACAGCGGGTGGAACCAGAACACGAGCACGTCGGTGAGGATCTGGCCTGCCGCGAACATCGCCACCGCGAGCGCGACGCGCCCGCCCGTCGAGAGGCGCCGGTGCGAGCCGGGATCGATCAGCAGCACCCACACGAGCGTGCCGGCGAGCATCCAGCACACATGCTCGAGGTCGTGCAGCCACGGGTGGAGCACGGCGTCGATGTAGAAGCGCGGCACGTGCCAGATCGCGAGGTTCGCCGCCCAGAGCGCGAACGCGACCTGCGGGCGCAGCAGGAAGGAGAGGACGGCGCGCACGTCGCGATCGCGCGCGAGCGGAGCGAGCACTCGGGGCGGCAGCAAGAAGACGAGCAGCGGGCCGCGTACCGCAAGGATCATCAGCGCGATGCCGAGATCGCCGATCAACACGTGCTGCAGCATGTGCACCCAGAGCAGGTGGTTCTCGCCGATCGTGTGAATCGGCGACACGAGCCCAGCGAGCACGATCGCGAGCCCGCAGGCGAAGAGTGCCGCCCGCTTCCAATCGGCCAGATCGGCTCGGCCACGTTGCCGCAGCCGCACCCAACCCTGCGTGAAGAGCGCCGCCGCGAGCACCGCGCCGGCGACGACGGCGGGCGGGGCGGACCAGGCGGCGTGCGCGAGAACCATGGGTCAGAGATTCAGCAGCTTTGCGATCACCATGCGCTGTACCTCATTCGTGCCTTCCCCGATCTCGAGGATCTTCTGGTCACGATAGAGGCGGGAGATCGGGTACTCCTCCATGAACCCGTACCCGCCGTGGATCTGCAGGGCAGCGTTCACGGCGCGGTTCGAGAGGAGGCCTGTGTAGAGCTTCGCCTGCGCCGCGGCGAGCCCGAAATCGCGGCCTTGATCCTTCAGCCAGGCGGCGCGGTAGACGAGCTGCCGCCCCGCGTCGATCTCGGTCGCCATGTCCGCGAGCGCGAACTGAACCGCCTGGAACGCGGCGATCGGCCTGCCGAACTGCTCGCGCTCCTTCGAGTACGAAAGGGCAAGCTCGTACGCGCCCTGCGCGAGGCCGACGCCCATCGCGGCGACCGATATCCGGCCGCCGTCGAGGATCTCCATGAACTGGTGGAAGCCGCGCCCGCGCGGGCCGAGCAGGTTTCCCTTCGGAACCGTGCAGTCCTTGAACGCGAGCTCGCGCGTGTCGGACGCGCGCCAGCCGAGCTTGCGCATCGGCGGCGAGATCTCGTAGCCCGCAGTCCCGTTCGGGACGATGATGTTG
>DASSGL010000245.1:0-4491 GCA_035693525.1 Gaiellaceae bacterium
CCGCTGGGGCCGTGGATCGTCACTCCGGACGAGATACCCGATCCGCACGACCTCGCGATGACGCTGCGCGTGAACGGCGAGACCCGCCAGACGTCGCACTCGGGCCGCATGTCGACGACGATCCCGGAGATCATCGCGCACTATTCGCCGCTCGGGTTCTCGGCAGGCGACGTCCTCTCGACGGGTACCGTCAGCGGCGTGGCCGGGTTCAGCGAGGACGCGGCGTCGCTCTACCTGAAGCCGGGCGACGTGATCGAGGCCGAGATCGAGCGCATCGGTGTGCTGCGGAATCCGGTCGTCTCGTGGCGCGAGGGACACGGCACCGATCCTCCTGCGAGGCTGCGCTGGTGAAGCGGAAGGCCTTCATCACGGGCGTGACGGGCCAGGACGGGTCGTACCTCGCCGAGATCCTCCTCGAGAAGGACTACGAGGTCTACGGGATGGTACGGCGCTCGAGCTCCTTCAACCGCGGGCGCATCGACCATCTCTACGGGGAGATCGAGCTCGTGTACGGCGACCTCGGGGACGGCTCCGCGCTGAACCAGCTGATGCGCACGATCCGACCCGACGAGGTCTACAACCTCGGCGCGCAGAGCCACGTGCGCGTCAGCTTCGACGTGCCCGAGTACACCGCCGACGTCGTCGCGCTCGGGACGCTTCGCCTCCTCGACGCGATCCGGGAGGGCGATCTTCGCTGTCGCTTCTACCAGGCGTCCTCGAGCGAGATGTTCGGCAAGGTCGCCGAGGTGCCGCAGACCGAGGAGACGCCCTTCCACCCGCGCAGCCCGTATGCCGTCGGGAAGGTGTTCGGTCACTGGATCACGCGAAACTATCGCGAGGCGTACGGCATGTACGCGGTGAACGGCATCCTCTTCAACCACGAGTCGCCGCGTCGCGCCGAGGCCTTCGTCACGCGGAAGATCACGCTCGGGGTCGGCGCGATCCTTCGCGGGGAGGCAAACGAGCTGCGCCTCGGCAACCTCGACGCGAAGCGCGACTGGGGCTATGCGCGCGACTACATGGACGGCGCCTGGCGGATGCTCCAGCAGGGCGCGCCGGACGACTACGTGCTCGCAACGGGCGAGACGCACTCGGTGAGCGAGTTCCTCGACGAGGCGTTCGGCTATGTCGATCTCGACTGGCGCGACCACGTGAAGATCGACGAGCGCTATCTGCGTCCCGCCGAGGTCGACCTCCTGATCGGCGACTACTCGAAGGCGAAGGAGAAGCTCGGCTGGGAGCCGACGGTGCGCTTCCGCGAGCTCGTGCGCATGATGGTGGACGCCGATCGCGAGGCCGCTGCCGTGTCCGCTCCCGGTGCCGGCAAAGCCGACACCTCCGCTCTTTGATGAGCTCCGTCGAGCCTACGCTCATGGCATGACCTGGCCGCGGGACGACGCGAAGCTCGCGCGCGTCAGGGCGTTGATGGAGGAAGAGGGTCTCGACACGCTCGTCGTGCGCGCACCCGACAACGTCCTCTACCTGACGAACTTCTGGGGGATGAAGGGCTACGACGCGTGCGTGTTCCCGCGAGAGGGCGAGCCGGTGCTCGTCTGCCTCGAGGCCTCGGCGGAGGACGCGGAACGCGCGGCGTGGACGTCGGACGTTCGCTTCGTCCGCGGTTACGACGAGGCCGACCCCCGGCCGGTGCCTGCCCGCACGCTCGACGCCGTACTCCCGCTCGCCGGCGGCCGCGTCGGGCTCGAGCTCTCGCTTGGCACGCAGGCCTCCGACCGCATGGTGGGGGAGCCGACGACCTTCACGAAGGCGTGGTTCGACGCGTGGCCCGACGCCGCCGACGCCGCGCCGCTCCTCGCTCGGGCACGCGCGATCAAGACCGAGCAGGAGGTGGAACGCATCCGCATCGCGAACGAGATCGCGGCGGAGGCGATGCACCACGTTCGCCGCCGGCTCGAGCCCGGCATGGCCGAGTCGCAGGCCGCCGCGCTCTGGCAGGGATACGTGCACGGCGAGGGCACCGTCCGCGACGACGTCGACCTGGCGCTCCCCTTCTCGCTCGTCTGGGCGGGCAAGGGGATCAAGACGTTCACGGCGACGGGCGACCTGCCGGTCGTCGAGGGTGAGCCGGTGCTCTTCGAGATCTGGGTCTGCGCCGACGGGTACTGGGCCGATCACACGAAGAACCTCGTCCTTGCTCGTTTGCGCGACGATTACGAAGAGCTGCTCGAAGGGCTCATGGGGGTCTATACCGACGCCCTGGAGCTCATTCGCCCCGGAGCCGAGATGGCGGAGCTGGACACGCTCGTTCGCGAGGGGCTCGCCGCCATGGGGTATCCCGGGCAGCCGTCGCACCCGATCTGCCACGGGGTGGGCGCGCGCGCCCACGAGCCGCCCTATCCGCATCAAGCCGCGGCCGGTACGTTCGAGGCGGGCATGGTGCTCGCGGTCGAGCCCGGCGCGTACTGGGAGGGCGGGGGCGGCCTCCGTGTCGAGGACAACTTCCTCGTCACGGCGGAGGGCGTGCAGAAGCTCTCGACGTTTCCCGACGGGGTGGTGCCCTGTTGATCTGGACGGGCGGACTGAACGACGCGTACCGCGTCGGCGGCAGCGTCGGCCTCTACGACACCACGCTCCGCGACGGCGAGCAGACCGTCGGCGTCGTCCTCGACCCCGAGCAGAAGCTCGAGATCGCGAAGCTCCTGGACGAGCTCGGCATCGAACGGATCGAGGCGGGCTTTCCCCGCGTCTCCCAGGACGACTGGGACGCTGTCCGCCTGATCTCGTCGGCGGGGCTGCGTGCGCAGGTCTGGGGGTTCTCGCGCGCCGTGCCGGCCGACCTCGAGGCGCTCGTCGAGCTCGGCGTCCCGGCTTCGGTGATCGAGTCGCCGATCTCGGATTTGAAGCTGAACGCGATCGGCGTCGACCGCGAGACGATGCTCGGCCGCATCACGAATGCGATGCGATTCGCCGCCGAGCACGGCATCCTCGCCGCATTCTTCGGCGTCGACTCCACGCGTTCCGAGCCCGACTTCTACGAACGCGTCTATCGCACCGCGGTCGAGGCGGGCGCGAAGGAGGTGGTGGTCGTCGACACGCTCGGCATCGCGTCGCCCGAGGCCGTCGCCGACCTCGTCGGCCGCACGGTCGAGTGGGTCGGGTCGGACGTGCCGGTCCACTTCCACGGCCACAACGACTTCGGGCTCGCCACCGCGTCTGCGGTCGCGGCCGTGCGCGCGGGCGCACGCTGGATCCACGGCACTGTCAACGGGATGGGCGAGCGCGCCGGCAACGCCAATCTCGGGGAGGTGGCGCTCACGCTCCGGGCGCTCTACGGCGTCGAGTCGAATCTCCGCCTCGACCGGGTCCGCGAGGTCTCCCACGCCGTGCAGCGTCTCTCGGGCTACGAGGTCGAGCCGTGGAAGCCGGTGACGGGAGACACGCTCTTCACGCGCGAATCGGGGGCGGTCGCGTCGCAGTTCCACGATCCGCCGTCGATCGAGCCGTACTCGTCGGAGCTCGTTGCGGCGCAGCGCGGAATCGTGCTCGGCAAGAAGAGCGGCCTCGACTCGATCCGGATCAAGGCGGACGAGCTCGGTCTCGACGTGCCCGAGGAGCGGCGGGGAGAGGTGCTCGCCAAGGTCAAGGAGCTCGGCGCCCGAAAGCGCGGCCTCGTCTCGGACGACGAGTTCAGGGAGCTGGCGGGTGACTGACTACGACGCCGTCATCGTGGGGAGCGGCGTCAACTCCCTCGCCTGCGGCGCGCTTCTCGCGCGCGGCGGCTGGCGCGTGTGCGTGCTCGAGCGGAACGACTGGCTCGGCGGCGCGATCCGCACCGCGGAGCTGACGCAGCCCGGCTTCGTCCACGACGTGCTGAGCGCCTGGCACCCGCTCTGGGTCGGCGGCGCCGCACACGCGGAGCTCGGCGACGAGCTCGCACAACAGGGGCTCGAGTACCTCAACACGGAGCTGCCGACGGCGACCGCGTTCCCTGACGGCGAGGCGGCGTTCCTGCTGCGAGACGCCGAGGGGAACGCGCGCGAGCTCGGCCCCGAGTGGCCCGGGGTGCTCGAGCGGTTCTTTCCGAATGCGGACCTTGCCTTCGGGCTCCTCGGCACCGAGCTCTGGTCGACGTCGGGGCTCGGCATCGGCGCGAGGGCGCTGCGACGGCTCGGGCGAGACGGAGCGGCCGCCTTCGCGGGCGAGGTGCTCCAGTCGAGCCGCGACTGGCTCGAGCAGACGTTCGCGTCGGAACGCGCGCACGGCGCGCTCGCGCCGTGGGTGCTGCACACGGGGCTCGGCCCCGACGCGGCTGCGTCCGGCTTCATGACGCAGGTCATCGCGGTCGCGGTCCAGGAGGGCGGGATGCCCGTCCCCCGGGGCGGCGGCGCGAAGCTCGCAGACGCGCTCGTGCAGGTAATCCGCGGTCACGGTGGGACGTGCGAGACGGGCGTCGACGTCGAGCGCGTGCTCGTCCGGAGCGGAGGCGCCTTCGGTGTGCGCACGTCGCGAGGCGACACGGTGACAGCGGAC
>DASSGL010000246.1:0-4189 GCA_035693525.1 Gaiellaceae bacterium
ACGGCTGCCGTGTCCCGCTGCCCTGGACACGGGAGCTGCCGGCAAGGAGCTGGCTGCCCCAGCCGGCGGGCTGGGGCGAACGCTCGGTCGAGGCTCAGCTCGAGGACGAGCACTCGACGCTCTCGCTGTACAGGCGTGCGATCGAGCTGCGACCGCACGGCTCGTTCAGGTGGCTCGAGGCACCGGCCGGCGCTCTCGCGTTCGAGCGCGACGGACTCACCTGCATCGTGAACATCAGCGCTGACCCGATTCCGATCGGCGACGTCGTCCTTGCGAGCGACGACGTCGCCGGCGAGCTTCCGCGGGGCACGGCCGCGTGGATCAGATGAAGCCCGAGCGCGTCCGCCCGACCCGCGTCTACCGCTTCTATCGAGGCGGCGCGCTCATCGACCGCCTGCGCGGCGAGCCGGAGCACGACGGCGAGTACCCGGAAGACTGGGTCGGCTCGGTGGTCGCAGCGAGCAATCCCGGCCGCGCCGAGCCGTTCGCAGGGCTGACGCGACTCGAGTCCGGCCCCTTGCTGCGGGACGCGATCGTCGCCGACCGGGTGCGCTGGGGCACGCCGAACCTGCTCGTGAAGCTCCTCGATCCCGTCGAGCGGCTACCGGTGCACGCACATCCCGATCGCGCGTTCGCCCTGGAGCAGCTCGGCTCGGAGTACGGCAAGACGGAGGCGTGGATCGTCGCCGCGACTCGCGGGGCCGAGGTGGAAGTGTGGATCGGTCTCCGCGAGGCCGTCTCGCGCGAGCAATACCGTGACTGGGTCGAGCGGCAGGACACGGCCGCGCTGCTCGGCTCCCTCAACCATCTGGTCGTGCGTCCCGGCGACGTCGTGTTCGTGCCGGCCGGTGTTCCGCATGCGATCGGCGGTGGCGCGCTCGTCGTCGAGCTTCAGGAGCCGACCGACTTCTCGATCATCTGCGAATGGAAAGGCTTCCCGATCGAGCCCGAGTACACGCACCTCGGGCTCGGCTGGGACGTCGCGCTCGACGCGCTGCGGCTCGACGCTTTCGAGGCGACCCTCGGCCTGCCTCCTGAGGCGCGGCCCTTCTTCGAGGTCGACGAACGACCCGAGCCGGCGGGACGGTTCGCCGTCCTCCTGGTGCTCGAGGGAAGCGGCGAGCTGGACGGCGAGCCCGTGCGAGCCGGTGACGCCTTCGTTCTACCCGCCGCATGTGAGAAGTTCGAGCTCCGCGGCGACGTCCGTGTCCTTCGTTGCCTGGGAGGCATCTCATGAAGACATCGCTCGGCATCTGGGCATTCGGCCCGATGATCACCCGCTTCGTCCCCGGCGGCTACCAGCCGCAATGGCGCGACGAGCCCATCCCGGACAAGGTGCATCGTGCGGTCTCGGGACTCGGGGACCTGATGGACGACTACGAGTTCCACTATCCGGGCGAGCTGAACCGCGACAACCTCGAAGCGGTGCGGGCCGCGCTCGACGGCCACGGGATCTACGCGGTCGCAGGCGGGTTGCACGTCGATCCGCGCTTCGGCAAGGGCGGGCTGACCGCGCTCGACGACTCGGTGCGCGCGGAGGCGCTGCGCCTCGGCCTCGAGGCCGCCGATCTCGCCGGCGACATCGAGTCGCAGATGATCGTGTGGCCGGGCGGCGAGGGCTACAACTATCCCTTCCAGGTGCCGTACGCCGAGGTGTGGGCGCGGCTCCTCGACGGCATCGCGCAGATCGCCGAGCGGCTCGCCGAGCGCGGCAGGCTGCTCTTCCTCGAGCACAAGAACTCGGAGCCGGCGATGAAGATCCACATGTCGAACATCGGCATGACGCTCTTCGTGATCCAGAAGCTGCGCGAACGCGGGATCACGAACGTCAAGGTGAACATGGACTGGCAGCACCTGATCATGAACGGCGAGCACTTGCCCGAGTACGCCGCGCTTCTCGCCGGGGAGGGCTTGCTGGGCCACCAGCACGCGAACTCTGGCTGGGGAACGTTCGACGACGACAACATGGTCGGCGCGACGAGGTTCATGGAGACGCTCGAGCTCGCGCTCGAACTGCGGAGGGCGCGCTACGGCGAGAACGGGGAGCGGCTCGGCTTCGACCTCTACCCGTACACGGAGGACCAGGTCGCCGCGGTGAAACGGTCCGTCCTGCACTGGCGCTTCATCGACGAGGTCGCGGGCCGCATCGACGATGCCGCGCTTCGCGAGGCGCAGTCGCGCAAGGACGCCGTGCGCTCCTACGAGATCGTCTACGCGGCGCTGGGCGCATGATTCGCAACCTGCCTTCAGGCAGGTCGCTCGAATCAACGATGCAACCAGGTTGCACAGCAACCTGGTTGCAGATGGCCGCGCCGCGCAACCAGGCTGAAGCCAGGTTGCTCGAACCAAAGATGGCGCCCCGCAACCTGCCTTCAGGCAGGTCGCGGTCGTCGCACCGCCGAGACACTCCGAACGACCGCAACCAGGCTGAAGCCAGGTTGTTCGAACCAACGATGGCCGCGCGATGATCGTCGGCCTCGATGTAGGCACGACCGCTGTCAAGGCGATTGCGATCGACTCCGACGGAACGGTCGTCGAGCGCGCCGAGGAGTCGTATCCCCTCTCGATGCCGCAGCCCGGCTGGGCGGAGCAGGATCCGGACGACTGGGTGCGCGCGGCGGAGCGCGCGCTCTCACGTCTCGACGCGACCGCGGTCGGGTTCTCGGGCCAGATGCACGGGCTCGTCTCGCTCGGCGCGGGCGACGTCCCGCTGCGGCCGGCGATCCTCTGGAACGACCAGCGCACCGCTGCCGAATGCGCGGAGATCGAGCGGCGAGTCGGGCTCGAGCGCCTGATCGAGCTCACCGGCAACCGCGCGCTCACCGGCTTCACCGCGCCGAAGCTCCTCTGGCTTCGCACGAACGAGCCCGACGTCTACGCGCGGATCGACTCGATCCTGCTGCCGAAGGACTACGTCAGGCTGAAGCTCTTCGGCGAGCGCGCGATCGACGTCGCCGACGCTTCCGGCACGTTGCTCTTCGACGTCGCCCACCGCACCTGGAGCGACGAAGTCCTGCGGGTTCTCGAGCTACCCGGCGAATGGCTCCCGCCCGTCCACGAGTCTCCGGAGATCGCCGGCGCCGGCGACCAGGCGGCGGCGGCGCTCGGCGTCGGAGCGATCCGTGCAGGCGTGCTCTCCGTCGTGCTCGGCACGTCCGGCGTCGTCTTCGGGACCCTCGACGAATACCGCGCGGAGCCCAAGGCGCGCGTGCACGTCTTCTGCCATGCGGCGCCCGGCCTCTGGCACGCGATGGGCGTGATGCTCTCCGCCGCGGGGTCACTGCAGTGGCTGCACGACGCGGTCGCCCCGGACGTGCCTTTCGCGCAGCTGCTCGAGGAAGCGGAGCAGTGGCCACCGGGCAGCGAAGGGCTTCTCTTCGCCCCGTACCTCTCGGGCGAGCGCACGCCCCACGCCGACCCGAACGTGCGCGGCGCGTTCGTCGGCCTCTCGCTCCGCCACGATCGCGGTGCCCTCGTGCGCGCCGTGCTCGAGGGCGTCGCGTACGGGCTGCGCGACTCGCTCGAGCTCCTACGCGGGCTCGGCGTCCAGGCCGATGTCGCCCGCATCTCGGGCGGCGGTGCGCGCGGCGCGCTCTGGCGGAGGATCGTCGCATCGGTGCTCGACCTCCCCGTCGAGACGACGGCCGCCGACGAGGGCTCCGCCTACGGCGCCGCCCTGCTCGCCGGCTGCCGCTCGGGCGTCTTCGCCGATCCGGACGATGCGGTCGGACGCTGCGTCCGCGTGCACGGACACACGGAGCCGGATGTCGAGTGGGCCGACGTTTATGAGGAGGGCTACGAGCGCTTTCGGGGCCTCTACCCCATGCTTCGACCCTAGGTCACGATCCGCTCTGCAAGAGCGGAGTTGCGGCGGCGCTCGCCGCGTGCGAGCGCCATCGCGACTGCTCGCCGCTCTCCCGTCAGGACGCAGAGGCGTTGAGCGCGCGTGACCGCGGTGTAGAGCAGCGAACGCGAGAGCATGATCGAGTACTGCGTCGACCACGGCGCGACGACGGCCGGGAACTGCGAGCCCTGCGATCGGTGAACCGTCAACGCCCACGCGAGGTCGTACGTCCCGAGCGAGGCGACAGGCACGATGATCTCGCGCTCGCCGTCGTCGAGCGACAGGCGAGCCTCGCCCTCCTCCTCGTCATAGTCGAGGATGAAGGCGACCTCGCCGTTCATCACC
>DASSGL010000247.1:0-5067 GCA_035693525.1 Gaiellaceae bacterium
GGACGGCCGGCTCGCCACGAGCGCACCGTTCCCGCGGAAGGAGATCATTGCCGACGCCCGCGACGACTCGGCGCGGCGGCGCCGCGTCGCCGTCCCGGTCGGGGTCGACGGGGAAGGCGGTGTGGTCGCCGCCGCTTCCGAGCGCATCGACTTTCCCACGGACGTGGATCAGCTGTTGCTGTCCCTCGCTGCGAATCACGCCGCCGCAGCCTTCCAGAACGCGCGCCTCATCCACGAGCGGAAACGGGCAGAGGAAGCGCTCCGCAGAGCTCGTAACGACCTCGAGGTGAGGGTGGCGGAGCGGACCTCCGAGCTGGGTGTCGCAAACGATGCGCTGAGTGCGCTGCGCCGCGTTGCGACTCTGGCAGCGGAGGGAATGCAGCCTCAGGATCTTTTCGCGGTTGTCGCAGAGGAGATCGCCCGCGTCATCGACGTCCCGCTCGTCGGGATCGTGCGGTACGAGCCGGACGGTACTGCAACCGAGTGCGCCGGTTTCTCGAGCGAGGGGCCACGGGCACCGTTCGGCACGCAGTCGTCGCTCGAAGGCACGAACGTGCTTCGACTCGTCCGTGAGAGCTCCGAGGCGGCCCGCATCGACGACTATTCGGTGCTGCAGGGTGAGATCGCGGAGAGCGTCCGCGGCCGTGGAATCCGCTCGTCGGTCGGAACGCCGATCGTGGTGGCGGGACGCATTTGGGGAGCGGTCGTTGTCTCGACTACCGACGAGGAGCCGCTGCCGGACGACATCGAGGTGCGCCTCTCCGACTTCACAGAGCTCGTGGCGACGGCAGTCGAGAATGCCGAGTCACGCGAGGCTCTGGCACGGCTCGCCGACGAGCAGGCGGCGCTCCGACGGGTGGCGACGCTGGTGGCGCAAGGCGTACGGCCTTCGGAGATCTTCTCGGCCGTGAGCCGGGAGGTCCAGCGGATGCTCGGCTTGGCGGGAGAGACCCTGGACGTCGCGACCGTCGTTCGGTTCGATCCGGGCCCTGAGTTCGTCCTCGTCGGTGCGGCGACGAGCATTGAAGGGTTCCCGCTCGGATCGCGGTGGGGGCCCGACGATCTCTACGCCTCGACGAGGGTGTTTCGAACCGGATGCTCTGCCCGCGTCGACGAGAGCGACCCTGTGTGCATCGCCGGACGCGAGGCCGCGACGCTGGGTCGCCGTGGTCTGATCTCTCAGGTCGCGAGCCCGATCGTCGTGGAGGGTCAAGTGTGGGGCGCCATGACCGTGAATGCCAAAGAAAAACTGCAGCCCGACACCGAGGAACGACTCGAGAAGTTCACCGAGCTCCTCGGCACCGCGATCGCGAACGCAGAGGGCAAGTCGGAGCTCGCCGCCTCGCGCAGGCGAATCGTCGCCGCCTCGGACGAGGCGCGAGCGCGTATCGAGCGAGACCTCCACGACGGCACGCAGCAGCGGCTGGCCTCCCTCGGACTTGCGGTGAGCGCTGCGGAGGCCGTTGTCCCTCCCGACATGGGCGACCTTCGAGCCGACTTGTCCCGAATCGGGACGGGACTCGCCGATGCAATCGCAGAGCTCCAGGAGATCTCGCGTGGGATCCACCCCGCGATCCTCACCCACGGCGGGCTCGGCCCGGCCTTGCGGGCGCTCGGGCGCCGCTCGATGATTCCCGTCGCGCTCGACATCGCCACGGACACGCGGGTCCCCGAACCGGTCGAGGTCGCGGCGTACTTCGTCGCCTCCGAAGCTCTCGCGAACGCCACAAAGCATTCGCGGGCGTCGCGAATCGACATCTCGCTCGCTCTACGAAACCGCACGTTGCTGCTCTCCGTTCGCGACGACGGAGTCGGTGGAGCCATAACCGGCCATGGGTCCGGGCTCGTAGGCTTGCAAGACCGCGTCGAGGCCCTCGGTGGGACGATCGGCGTCAAAAGTCCGCCGGGCGGTGGCACCTCGGTCCTTGTCATGCTCCCGACCGATAAGACGGCCGACGCAACCGCATACGAGGTCCTCGATTCGTCAGGCGGTGGTGCCGGCGACCGTCATGCCGCACCGGTCATTCGCGGACGTACGAGACCTGACTCGTAGGCCAGCACGACGAGCTGAGCTCGGTCGTGCGCGTGGAGCTTGCGCATCGCCCGGCTGACGTGTGTCTTGGCCGTTGCGGGGCTGACGACGAGCCGTTCGGCGATCTCGTCGTTGCAGAGACCGGCCGCGACGAGCGCCATCACCTCGCGCTCCCGATCGGTCAGATGCTCGAGGTCCGCCGGAGTCGTGCGCGTGGCCTCGGGGCGCGACGCGAAGTCGGCGATGAGCCGACGGGTGACGCTCGGGGCGAGCAATGCCTCACCGCCGGCGACGACGCGAATCGCCTCGAGCAGGGTGACCGGGTCGGAGTCCTTCAGCAGGAAGCCGCTCGCGCCGGCCCGTAGCGCGTCGAAGATGTACTCGTCCGTCTCGTAGGTCGTCAAGATCACGACCTTGAGATCCGCCAGGCGCTCGTCGGCCACGATGCACCTTGTGGCATCGAGGCCCGACAGGCCGGGCATGTTGATGTCCATCAGCACGACGTCGGCCGGAGTCTCCCGAGCGACGGCCAGGGCCTCCTCGCCGTCGCTCGCCACGCCCGCGACCTCCATGTCTTCCTCACCTTCGAGCAGAGCGCTGAGGCCCGCACGCACGAGTGCCTGGTCGTCCGCGACCAGGACTCGGATCACGAGCGCCACCAGAACGGCAGCCGCGCATGAACGTGAAAGCCGCCTTCCCGTCGAGGCCCGGCCTCGAGCTTGCCGCCCAACGCCTCGGCGCGCTCCCGCATGCCGACGATCCCATAGCCGGAGCCGTCCGGCACGAGCTTTGCGTCGTGACCGAGACCGTCGTCCTCGATCGTGAGGCGAAGGCCGTCCTGCTCGTAGACGAGCGAGACGGTCGCGCTTGCCCCTGGGCAATGACGAAGTGCGTTTGCGAGCGCTTCCTGCACGATGCGGTAGACGGCGAGGTCGAGCGCGAGCGGCACCGGGCGCGGCCGGCCAGAGATCTCGACCGACGTGCGAACGCCGGCGCCGCTCGCGCTTTCGGCGAGCGCGCCGAGCCGTCCGATCCCACGCACGAGCTCGCCCGCATTCTCGTCGTCCCGAAGCTGTCCCAGCATCGCGCGAATCTCGTCGAGGACGTCGCGGCTCGTCGTGCGGATCGTGTGCAGCGCCTCGACCGCCTGCCCGGAGCGCCCGTCTGCCAGGTGCGCCGCGACGCCGGCTTGGAGGGCGATCGTCGCAAAGCCGAACGCGACGACATCGTGCAGCTCGCGGGCGAGCCGTACGCGCTCGGCATCGACCAGGCGACGCGCCTCCTCTTCGGTGATCAGGCGGGGTCCGAGCTCGCTCGGGACTTCGTTCCGTAGTGACGACATCGCGAGCCGCGCCTCGGCGCTAACGCCTCGTCCGGGGTGACTTCTCCATGGGGCCGATGATCACCGACGCCCGCGTCGGTGTCTGCACGGACAGCGCCCATCTTCGCCCTGCGGCCGTCGGGAGTGTGGATCTTGCGGCTGCCATCAACCTCGACGCCCGCGGCGGTAGGGCTACCCGCAAGGAAAAAACGTCGGCTCGTCGGGGGCTGCAGATCCCCGGTGGCCCCGATGCCGTCGAGCCCTCCCGCCGTCATTCTCCCGGCGATGGGTCGAACGTCATTTCGTCAAGGAGCACTTTGAGATGGTTGAAGAATTCGACATCGAGCTCGAGGCGTCCGACGACGACGCGCTCGTCCACGGGTGGCGCGTCGAACAGCTGGCGCGGCTCGGGATCTCGGCCTTTATCGCTGACGCGGTGGCGACGTTCGTCGACTGGCACGAGATCGCGCGACTCGTCCAACGCGGCTGCTCTCCAGAGCTTGCACTCGAGATCGTTCGCTGAGCGCCGAGCGCCGGCCAACGGCGCCGCCCGCCGTGATGACATGCGGCAAGCTCATTCCGGATTCAGGGAGGCGCTCCTCGCGTTGTCCGAGGAGCCGACGTATCCGAACGTCGTCCGCTACCTCGCCGCGAGCCGGGCGCTCGAGCAATCTCGATTCGCTCGGCGTACGTCGCTCTCGGTCAAGGCGTCCTAGCACGGCTCACGTTGGCGAGACTCTAGAAGGGCTGTTTACGAGCGCGTAGAATTTCGCATACTTTCGTACCAAGGGCGGCGGTAACTGAAATGGGCACGATCCAGACTCGGGTGATCCTCGCCGACGACGACCTTCTCCTGCGCGAGGGGCTGGCGAGCTTGCTGGTCCAGTCGGGTTTCGACGTCATCGGCCAGGCGGCCGACGCCACCGAGCTGATCTCGCTCGTTCGCGAGCACGAGCCCGACGTCGTCATCGTCGACATCAGGATGCCTCCGACGCACTCGATCGAGGGCCTCGAGGCAGCACGGACCATCCGGAGCGAGTTTCCGAACACGGCGATCCTCGTCCTTTCGGCGCACGCGGAGGTCGAGCACGCGATGACGTTGCTCGCGGGCGGGCACCGAAGCGGCTATCTGCTCAAGAGCCGCGTCAGGAACGTGGACGAGCTCGTCGAGTCGCTCGAGCGCTTGACGCGCGGCGGCTCTGTCATCGACCCCGCACTCGTGGAGGAGCTCGTTGCCGCGCGCCGTGTGGACGACCCGCTCGAAGGGCTGACGAGGCGCGAACGCGAAGTGCTCTCTCTGATGGCGGAGGGCCGTTCCAACGGCGGCATCGCGCGTCAGCTCTGGGTGACGGAGGGCACGGTCGAAAAGCACGTGCACAGCATCCTGACGAAGCTGCAGCTACCCGATACGGACGACCACCATCGCCGTGTCCTCGCCGTCGTCGCGTTTCTCGACGCGCACTAGCCCGGAGAAGCTCCGTGCCCGTTGCGGAGCAGGTCGAAAATGGCCTGTGCCGACAGCTGAGACTTGGAAAGGAAGCCGACGGCCGGGCTCGCCTCGATGAGGCTGTCGAAATCGCGCTCCTCGCGCGTGGAGATCAGTATCACGCGGAACGGCGCGGATTCGAATTCGGCATTCAGATCCCGCGCGAGGTCGAAGCCGCTCTCCTCGCCGAGCCCGACGTCGACGAGAGCCACGTCGGGCGCAAGCTCC
>DASSGL010000248.1:0-2694 GCA_035693525.1 Gaiellaceae bacterium
GGCGTCTCGCCGAGGAGCGGCAGCCCGTCGGGCGTCAGCGAGAGCAGCCCGTTGATCGCGTACTTGATCCCCACCGACTCGTCGCCGAGGATCTCCGGCACGAGCTGCAGCGCGTGCTCGAGCTGGAGCTCGAAGTCCTCCTGCGTGAACGGCAGCTCCGTGGGCGTCAACGACGCCTCCTCGATGGACGGGATCTCGTCGGGGTCGTGGAGGATCGGACGGTGGGCGTACGAGCCGACCTCGAGGCCCTGGCCGTCCTGGCGCTCATACATGTTCGTGTCCATGTCGCGCACGATCGGAAACTCGACCGCCGTCTTCGACGAGAGGAACCGCGGCACCGGACCGACGTCGATCATCTGGTGCACCGCAGGAGTGAGCGGAATCGACGCACCCGCCATGCGCGCGATGCGCGGCGACCACACGCCGCACGCGATAGCGACCGCGTCCGTCTCGACGTCGCCGCGTGAGGTGCGAACGCGACGAACCCGCCCGTTCTCGACGTCGATCCCGAGCACCTCGGTGTTCGCGAAGATCAGCGCGCCCTTCGCCTCGGCGCGCTCCCGCATGATCGTGCCGAAGCGCAGCGAGTCGACGACGGCCACCGAAGGCGTGTAGAAGCCGCCGAGCAGGATCGACTCGTCGACGAACGGAACGAGCTCCTTGATCTCGGTCGGGGTGACGAGCCGGCAGCCCTCGACGCCCCACGACTTCGCCGACGCCATCCGCCGGCGCAGCTCTTCCATCCGCTCCTCCGTGCGCGCGACCTCGATGCCGCCGCACTCGAGCAGCGTGCCCGCCTCGCTGTACTGCTTCATCGAGTCGAGCGTGAGCTGCGTCATCTCCTTGGAGTGGTCGACCGGGAAGATGAAGTTCGACGCGTGGCCGGTCGAGCCGCCGGGGTTCGGGAACGGCCCCTTGTCGAGCTGCACGAGGTCCGTCCAGCCAAGCTCTGCGAGCCAGCCGGTCAGGCTCGAGCCGACGATGCCGCCGCCGATCACGACGCACTTCGCGCGCTGCGGGAAGTCGCTCACGCCAGAGCCCAGTGCAACCAGGTTGCAGTGCAACCTGGTTGCGGCTTGTCGGAGATCACACCGTTCATACCGTCAGGAGCACGCGGTGCATCGCCTGCTCGAAGTTCTCGACGTGATCGCGCATCGTCGCGGCCGCGCGGTCGCCGTCGCCGTCGCGGATCGCCTGCAGGAGCACCCGGTGCGTCTCGACCGCCTCCTCGAGGTCGTGCGCCCGATCGAGTGCGAGCGTCCAGATTCGAAGAGCAAGCACGTAGTACTGCTCGAGCGTCGCCTCGAGCAGATGGTTGTGCGCAGCGCGGTAGACGGCCCGGTGGATCCGCTCGTCGAGGTCCATCAGCTCGCTCACGCCCGCGTCGAGCTCGGCGAGGAGGGCGGCGAGCTCCTGCCGATCGGCCTCGGTGGCGCGCTCGGCCGCGAGCCGCGCCGCATCGGGCTCGAGCAGGAGCCGGACCTCCGAGAGCCGCGCGAGCTCCCGGACGTCGACGCCGGTCACGAACATGCCGCGGCGCGGATACACCTCGACGAGGCGCTCCTGGGCGAGCCGCCGCAGCGCCTCGCGCACGGGCGTCCGGCCGATCCCGAGCTCCTTGATCAGCTCGCGCTCGTCGATCACCGCCCCAGGGGCGAGCTCGAGTGAGACGATGAGATCGCGGATCGCGTGATAGGCCTTGTCCGCGAGAGACTCCACTGGAGATATTTTAGTCATATTCTTTGAGTCGATCACCCTGACCGAGGAGACCTGACCGTGGCCACCCATATGCCGTCCTCGCTGGAGATCGCCCAGGAGGCGCAGCTCCGCCCCATCGCCGACATCGCAGCCGCAGCCGGGATCGAGCCCGACGAGCTCGATCAGTACGGCCGCTTCAAGGGCAAGGTGCACCTGTCGGTGCTCGACCGGCTCGCCGGCCGCGCGGACGCGAAGCTCGTCTGCGTCACGGCGATCACGCCGACGAAGGCCGGCGAGGGCAAGACGACGACGTCGGTCTCGCTCACCCAGGGCCTCGGCCACATCGGCCGCAGGCCGGTCCTCTGCCTGCGCGAGGCGTCGCTCGGCCCCGTGTTCGGCATCAAGGGCGGTGCGGCCGGCGCGGGCTACGCGCAGGTCGTGCCGATGGAGGACATGAACCTCCACTTCACCGGCGACATCCACGCGATCGGGGCGGCGAACAACCTGCTCGCGGCGATGCTCGAGGCGCACATCCTGCACGGCAACCAGCTTTCGATCGACCCGCTCTCCGTCAGCTGGCGGCGCTGCGTCGACATCAACGACCGCGCGCTGCGCGACATCGCGGTCGGGCTCGGGGGCCGCGCCAACGGGTATGTCCGCCAAACGGGCTTCGACATCACCGCGGCGTCCGAGGTGATGGCGATCGTCGCCGTCGCCCGCGATCTCTTCGACCTCCGGGAGCGCCTCGGCCGGATCACGGTCGGGACGACGTTCGAGGGCGAGCCCGTGACGGCGGAGCAGCTGCACGCCGCCGGGGCGATGACCGTGCTGCTGAAGGAGACGATCAAGCCGAATCTCGTGCAGACGCTCGAGGGGCAGCCGGCGTTCGTGCACTGCGGCCCGTTCGCGAACATCGCGCACGGCAACAACTCGCTCGTCGCCGACCGCGTCGCGCTGAAGCTCGGCGACATCGTCGTGACCGAGAGCGGCTTCGGC
>DASSGL010000249.1:0-3676 GCA_035693525.1 Gaiellaceae bacterium
CGGCATCTGGCTGCTGCGAACGCGTCACAGCGCGTGGTTCGCAACCGTCGTCGCGCTCTGGCCGCTGAACGCGTTCTACTCCGAGTTCAAGTTCGACCCCGCTCCCACCGCGGCCCTCGTCCTGGGACTCGTCCTCGCATACCGGGAGCGCTGGCTTGCTGCGGGCCTCGTGCTCGGTCTCGGAGCGGCGCTGAAGTGGACGCCCGGCCTGGCAGCGGCCGGGCTCGTTCTCTGGTTGCTCTCGTCACGGCGCGCACGGGAAGCTATACGACATGCGGCGGGCTTCGCCGGGGCCTTCCTGCTCGTCAACGTGCCGTTCCTCGTCGTCTGGCCGCACGAGGTTCTTCACGCCTACCGCGCGCAGGAGATGCGCGGCATCACCGGGGAGTCGTTGCCCTATCTCGTGCTCCGCGTCGTCGGCCGCGCCGAGCTGCCGCCGGGAGCCGCGATCTGGTCGGGCACGATCGCGCCGCACTGGGCTGTGAATGCTTCGAAGGCGGTGCAGGTCGTCTGCGTGCTCGCGGTCTTCGCAGCGATCGTGGCCGTTCGAGATCGCCTGCCGGCCGCAGTGGCCGTTGCGGCGATGATCCCGGTTGCGTTTCTCCTGACGAACCGGACGTTCAGCCCGCAGTACCTCGTCACGATCCTCGCCGCATGGGCCGTGGCGGCCGCATTGGTCGTTCGCGACAGGTACGAGCAGCTCTTCGTCGCGGTCCCGATGCTCGGCGCCACGCTCGCGAACGTGCTCGTGTATCCGACCGTGACGCCGACGTACTGGTGGGTCTGCTCGTGGATCCTGTTCTTTCTCGCGTTTCTGACGACGCTCTGGCTCATTCTCCGCGCAGAGAACATCCCCCACTTGGGGTAGGCGGATCGGCCTACTCGCGTGTACGAATAGTCCCGACGACTCGCAACGAGCGACCCGGCCGCAGTCGTTCGAGGATGGCGGGGGGAGTGTGACAGCGAGCCGTCGTGAGAGCCCGGCGGTACGGAAGCCGCAGCCAACCCGCCGGGCTCTCGAACCCCGCATCTGCGTCACGATCGTGCCGTGAAGCTGCTCGTCACCGGCGGCGCCGGCTACCTCGGCGCGGAGCTCTGCCGGCTCGCGGTCGAGCGCGGATGGGACGTGCTCGCAACGCAGCTCGAGACGTCCCCTCCATACGGACGCCCTGTGCGAGCGGATGTCAGAGAAGACGACGCGGTCGAGCGACTCTGCCTACGGCACGGGCCGGACGCGATCGTGCACACCGCCTACGTGGAGAACGGCCCGGCGATGGAGAGCACGATCGTTCGCGGGAGCTACAACGTCGCCCGCGCAGCACACCGTTGCCGCGCGCGGCTCATCCATCTCTCGACCGACCTCGTGTTCGACGGCGAGCACGGGGCGCCGTACGGCGAGGACGCCGATCCGCGACCCGTCTCGGCCTACGGCGCCGCGAAGCTGGAGGCGGAGCGACTCGTCGGTCGAGTCGATCCGGAGGCGCTCGTCGTCCGGACGTCGCTCCTCTACGGCAAGGCAGAGCCGGGCCCGCAGGAGCGCCTTGCGCTGCGCGATGACGTGGTCTTCTTCACGGACGAGATCCGCTGCCCGACGCGCGTCGGCGAGCTCGCCGATGCCTTGCTGGAGCTTGCGCTCGTCGACGTGCACGGCCTCCTGCACGTCGCCGCGCCGGCGGCGGTCTCGCGCTACGAGCTCGCACGCCGGCTCCGGGCGGCGCAGGGCCTCGATCCGGGGGCCGCGCGGGGCGCGCCGAGCCCTCGCGCAGGGCGCGCCCGGAACGTCGCCCTCGACTCGTCGAGAGCGGCGAGCCTCACCGGCACGGAGCTGAGCCCGCTCCCGGATTCGTAGGCCGAACGGCCTATGCGCTGCTACACTCGTCCTACCATTTTCACCGGTACGGCGAAATGGGCCCGCGGGGCCCATTTTTTGTGAGAGGGACGAGTTGACGAAGACCTACGAGAGAGAAAAGCAGCTGACGAACGAGATCGCGCCCCGGGTCGAGCACGACCTGCCGGGCGTCGAGGTGCTGGCCGTCGAGCTCGCGAATCCGGACCGGTTCGTCGTCTACGTCGACCATCCCGAGGGCGTCGATCACGCGCTCTGCGCGCGTGTGACCGACCTGCTGCGCGACTACCTGCGCGAGTACACGGTCGACGTCTCCTCGCCGGGAATCGAGAGGCCGCTGCGCAAGCCCGGACATTTTGCGCGGGTCGTCGGGCAGCGGGTCTCCCTGCGGCTCCGCGAGCCGATCGCCGGCCGGACGAAGTTCAAGGGCGACTTGAAGGAAGTGGGAGCCGACGCGTTGACGCTCAGCGTGGACGGCCAGGACTGGCAGATCCCGTACGACGGCATCGTGCGGGGGAACTTGATCGACGAGAGGTAGGTCATGAGCCAAGAGATCATCGAAGCCGTTCGCGAGATCGAGCGCGACAAGGGAATCGAGGAGGGTGCGCTCGTCGCCGCCCTCGAGGACGCGCTGCTCGCGGCCTACAAGAAGACGGCGGGCGCGTCGCGCCACGCAACGGTCGAGATGGACGAGAGCGGAGACTTCCGCGTCTTCTCGATCGAGCTGCCGCCGGACATCGAGGTTCGCCTGATCGAGGACGCGCGCGAGCGCAAGCTCGAGGAGCTCGAGCGGCTCGAGGAGGAGACGGGCGAGCGCCAGCACACGCTCATCTCGGACGACGACCTCGACATCGACTGGTCCGAGGTTCCGGGCGATCAGATCAAGCGCGAGGACGTGACGCCCGAGGGCTTCGGGCGCATCGCGGCGCAGACCGCGAAGCAGGTGATCCTCCAGCGAATCCGCGAGGAGGAGCGGCGCATGATGTACGACGAGTACATCGACCGCGTCGGCGAGGTCGTCACGGGCATCGTGCAGCAGGCCGGCGACCGCAACAACGTGCTCGTCGACCTCGGCAAGGTGGAGTCGCTCCTGCCGCGCTCCGAGCAGGTCGACGGGGAGCGGTACGAACAGGGCTCGCGCATCAAGGCGGTCATCACCGAGGTGCGCTCCGGCACGAAGGGGCCGCAGGTGATCCTCTCCCGCCGCGACCCCGAGCTGATCAAGACGTTGTTCGAGCTCGAGGTGCCGGAGATCGCGGACGGTCTCGTCACGATCGAGGGCGTCGCGCGCGAGCCGGGCTACCGCTCGAAGATCGCGGTGCAGTCGCACACCCAGGGCGTCGACCCCGTCGGCGCTTGCGTCGGCCCGCGCGGCTCCCGCGTGCGCATGGTCGTGTCCGAGCTGCGCGGGGAGAAGATCGACATCATCCCGTGGAACCCGGAGCCCGCGCGCTTCGTCGCCAAGGCGCTCTCGCCGGCCCGCGTCCGCGAGGTCTACCTGGACGACGACGCGCGCGACGCGACCGTCGTCGTGCCCGACGACCAGCTCGCACTCGCGATTGGCAAGGAGGGCATGAACGCCCGCCTCGCTGCCCGTCTCACTGGCTGGAAGATCGACATCCAGAGCGACACGGAGTTCGCGCAGGCCGAGGCCGACCTTGCGTACGGCGGCGCCGACGGCGAGGGCGAGGACATCTCCGGACGCTGCTCTGCGATCCTCGCAAACGGGAAGCGCTGCCCGAATGCCGCGCTGCCCGGCTCGAAGTACTGCGGCGTGGCGGCCCACCAGGCCCTCGCCGCGACCGACGTCGAGGGTGAGGAGCCGATCGT
>DASSGL010000250.1:0-3844 GCA_035693525.1 Gaiellaceae bacterium
CCCGACCGGCGTCCCCGAGCTCGATCGCGTCCTCGGCGGCGGCCTCGTGCCCGCCTCGCTCGTCCTTGTGGGCGGCGAGCCCGGGGTCGGCAAGTCCACGCTCCTGCTCACGGCCCTTGCGGCCATGAGCGCCTCGAGGCGCACGATGCTCATCACGGGCGAGGAGTCGGTCGCACAGGTGAAGCTCCGCGCCGAGCGTTTGGGCGGTGCGGGCGCAGTCGAGATCCTCGCCGAGACCGAGCTCGACCTCGTCTGCGAGACGCTCGAGAGTGAGCGGCCCGACGTATGCGTGATCGACTCCGTCCAGACGCTCTACTCCGCGGAGCTCGGGTCGGCACCGGGCTCGGTCGCGCAGGTTCGTGAGTCGGCGGCACGCCTCCTGCGGGTGGCGAAGGAGGCCGGCGTGGCGACGATCCTCGTCGGGCACGTGACGAAGGACGGCTCGGTCGCCGGCCCGCGAGTGCTCGAGCACCTCGTGGACTGCGTGTTGCAGTTCGAAGGCGACCGCTATCGCGCCCATCGCGTGCTCCGTGCGGTCAAGAACCGCTTCGGCTCGACGAACGAGCTCGGCATCTTCGAGATGACCGGTGTCGGCCTCGTCGGCGTCCCCGACCCGTCGGAGGTCTTCGGTCGCACCGTCGGCGGCGAACCGGGGGCCTCGGTCGCCTGCGCGCTCGAAGGGACTCGGCCGATCCTCCTGGAGGTGCAAGCCCTCGTCGCCCAGACCGATCTCGCCATGCCGCGCCGGGTTGCGACCGGGGTCGACCCCAAGCGCCTCGCGATGATCGTCGCCGTGCTCGCCCGCCACGCGGGCATCCCGCTCGGCCAAGCCGACGTCTTCGTGAACGTCGCCGGCGGCGTGCGCATCGACGAGCCCGGAGCGGATCTCGCCGTGGCGCTCGCGATCGCGTCGGCTGCGCGGCGGGTCCCGGTCCGTCCCGGCACGGCGGCCTTCGGCGAGATCGGCCTCACGGGCCGCCTGCGCGAGGCGACGCAGGCCGAGCGCCGGCTCGAGGAATGCGGGAAGCTCGGGCTCGAAGCCGTCCTCGCGCCGACGGGCACGCCGGCGCATGGCACACTGCACGTGCACCAGGCCGAGACGTTGCGACACGCGATCAAGGCGGGACTCGATGCCGTCGAACGACCCGAAGGCTCTCCCGAAACCGCCTGAGCTCGGCTTCACCCGCACGCCCTCCGAAGACGATCCGCGCCGCGACCCGCACCTCTTGGCCGCGATCGAGACGATCGCCCCGGGCACGCCGATACGCCAAGCCGTCGACGACGTCATCCGGTCGCACGAGGGCGCGCTGATCGTGATCGGCGACCCGGTCGAGCTCTCCTTCCTCTACAGCGGAGGGATCCGGCTCGATGCACCGTTCAGGCCGCAGCTCCTGTACGAGCTCGCGAAGATGGACGGCGCGATCATCGTCGACGCCGCGGTGAGGCGGCTCGCCTGGGCGAACGTCCAGCTGATGCCCGATCCGACGATCCCCTCCGAGGAGACGGGGACGAGGCACCGCACGGCCGAGCGCGTCGCGAAGCAGACCGGCGCCCTCGTCGTCTCCGTCTCCCAGCAGCGGGAGACCGTCACCGTCTTCGTCGGGCCTGCCCGGTACCAGCTGGACCCCGTCGCCGACGTCCTCGCCAAGACGAACCAGGCGCTCGGCACGATCGAGACGTATCGGCAGCGTCTCGAGCAGGTGCTGACGAGGCTGACCGCACTCGAGTTCCAGAACGCAGTCGTCCTCGACGACGTGCTCGTGACGCTCCAGCGGGCCGAGATGACTTCCCGGATGGCCGAGCGGATCGTCCGCGACTGCGTCGAGCTCGGCAGCGAGGGACGGCTGATCCGGCTGCAGCTCGAAGAGCTCGTCGGCAACGTTCCGGCCGAGCGTGATGCGATCGTCCGCGACTATCACGCCGTCTCCGCCGAGGCCGAGGCGACCCTCGCGCTCGAGGGTCTGCGGGCGCTCCGCTACCAGGACTTGCTCGAGTTCGACCGGCTCGTCGAGCTCCTCGGCTACACGCGCGGGTCGAGCCCCCTCGACACCTCCGTACAGCCGCGTGGCTACCGCGTGCTCTCACACATCCCGCGCATCCCCGAGCCGGTCGTGCGCCACGTTGTTCGCGACTTCGGTTCGCTCGACATGGTCGTCCGGGCCTCCCAGCGAGACCTCGAGGCGGTCGAAGGCGTCGGGGCCGTGCGCGCGCGCGAGATCCGCGAAGGGCTGCGTCGACTGCAGGAACACAACCTCGTCGACCGCTATTTGCAGCTTTAACGACGCCAAAACCGTCGCTTTTCCACGGCTTTTTTGCTAGACTTGACAGTCCTGGGCCGGCGACGAGCGCGCCGGCTCTTTTGGCGGAAACAGCGAGCAGAGAGGGGAGGACCGGCTTGTACAAGGTCGGCGACAAGGTGGTGTACCCGCACCACGGTGCCGGGACGGTGGTCAAGAAGGAGTCGCGCGAGGTCCTGGGACAGAAGCGCGAGTACCTGACGATCAAGATCCTGCACAACGACATGACCGTGCAGGTCCCGTGCGAAAACGCCGACCAGGTCGGCCTGCGGCGGGTGATCGGCGAGAAGGAAGTCAGCGTGGTGTTGAAGGCGTTGACCGGAGGCTCGACCGAGATGCCCAAGAACTGGAATCGTCGCTTCAAGCACAACCGCGACAAGATGAAGACTGGCGACGTCCTCGAGCTCGCCGAGGTCGTCCGCAACCTTGCGCTTCGCGATCACGAGAAGGGTCTCTCGACGGGCGAGAAGCAGATGTTCGTGAAGGCGAAGAAGATCCTCGCCTCCGAGCTCATGTACGCCAAGTCGATGGACGAGGACGAGTGCGCCGAGTGGCTCGAGGAAGTGCTCGCCGAGGCACCGGCCGGCAAGAAGAAGGCGCCTTCGAAGAAGGCCGTCGCCGCGACGGCGTAAGCCGCGCCGTGTCGGTCTGGGCGATCCTCGTCGCCGACGGGCGCGGCGAGAGGCTCGGCCTCGACCAGCCCAAAGCGTTCGCGAAGCTCGGCGAGGATCCGCTCCTCGCCGAGCCGCTTCGCCGGCTCGAGGATTCCGACTGGGTCGACGCGATCGTCGTCGTCGCTCCGCCAGGCTGGGAGGAGCCGGCGATCCTGCTCGCAGAGGAGCTCGGCTGCGGCAAGGTGAATGCCTGCGTCCCCGGAGGTGAGACCCGCACGGAGTCCGTCCGTGCCGGGCTCGCGGAGGTGCCTGCGGACTCGCTCGTCGTGCTCGTGCACGACGCTGCGCGGCCGCTCCTGCCCGAGGCGGTGATCGAACGGGTGCTCGCGCCGCTCTCGGAAGGCTGGGACGGCGCCGTGCCGGGGCTCGCCGTCTTGGACACGCTGAAGCGGGTCGGAGCCGACGGCGCCGTCGCCGAGACCGTCGCCCGCGATTCGCTCTACGCCGTGCAGACGCCCCAGGCGTTCCCGGCCGATCTGTTCCGGCGCGCGGTCGACAGCATGGCCGAGGCGACCGACTGTGCCGCCCTCGTCGAGGCCGCAGGAGGGCGGGTCAAGGTCGTCGAAGGCGACCCGCAGCTCCTCAAGGTGACGACGGCCGAGGACCTCGCCAGGATCGCCTCATGGCTCGAGCCATGAGCGAGCTGCGGGTCGGGACAGGGGTGGATGCGCATGCCTTCGCCGAGGGCGTACCGCTCGTGCTTGGCGGCGTCCGCATCGATCACCCCCGTGGACTCGCCGGCCACTCCGACGGCGACGTCCTCGCTCACGCGCTCACGGACGCCGTCCTCGGCGCCGCCGGCCTCGAGGACATCGGCGCGCTCTTCCCCTCGAGCGACGCGGCGTACGAAGGCGCCGACTCGCTCGAGCTCCT
>DASSGL010000251.1:0-2772 GCA_035693525.1 Gaiellaceae bacterium
AGCATCCCCTCGGAGATCTCCTCCATCGCCATCGTGAGGTAGTTCTTCGAGCGGGACTCCACGAGCGGCGGCGGATTGTCGTCGAAGGTGCCTTCGCCGAGCTGATGGTGGTAGTTGTTGATCTGCCGGGCGCGCTTGGCCGAGACGATGACGAGCGCGTAGCGCGAATCAACGTTTTCGAGCAGATCGTCGACGCGGGGATGGATCATTGCCGGGAGATGGTACCTGCACATGCGAGGAGACCGCGCACGAGCTCCGTCAGCTCGTCCACCGCCCGCTCGAGCTCGTCGTTCTCGACGACGTAGTCGAAGCGATCTGCCTCCTCGAGCTGGTGGCGGGCGAGCGCGATCCGCTCGCCGATCTCGCCTGTGCTCTCGGTCGCCCGCTCCCTCAGACGCCGCTCGAGCTTGTCGACGGTAGCGGACACGAAGATCGTCACCGCCCACGGCTCCTCCTCCTTCACCCGCCTGGCGCCCACCGTCTCGAGCTCGAGCAGCGGTACGTGGCCCCGGCCCCGGATGCGGTCCAGCTCGGAGCGGAGCGTCCCGTAGCGATGCCCGGAGACGTAGACGACGTGCTCGAGGAACGAGTCCGCCTCGATGCGCGCGAGGAACTCGTCGGGATCCAGGAACCAGTAATCGCTTCCGTCCTTCTCGCCCGGCCGGAGGTCGCGCGTCGTCGCCGAGACGGTCGCCTCGAGCTCGGGCACGCGCTCCAGGAGCTCGTGGATCAACGTTCCCTTGCCGGCGCCCGACGGCCCGGTCACGACGATGGCCGACGGTCTAGCGGTCAACGATCGAAGAGGTCAATCAGCTCCGCGCGTTGCCGTTCGGAGAGGCCGCCGACCGTTTTCGACTGGCTGATGCGACACGTGTTGAGGAATCGTGCCGCCTTCACACGACCGAACTTGGGCACCGCCATCAGGATGTCGATCACCTTCGCGGTCTCGACGTACTCCGGCGGCCTGCCGAGGATCGTCTGGATCCGGACCCGACCGTCCTTCAGGTCCTTCTTCAGCTTCGCACGCTTGACGCGCACGTCGTTCGCGCGCTTGAGCGCGTCCATGCGCTGATCGAGGGAGCGGACGGGAGCGTGTGCTGTCTTCGAGGGGGCCACGGGCAGGCGCCCGATACTACCAACGAGGCCGCCGGGGTCAAACAACCACTTTTGCGCGCAACTCCAGCGACTTTTCCGCGACGTGCGCGGCTGCGAACGCTGTGTCCGCGTCGAGCTCGGCGAGCTCTGCGCGGATGCGCGAAGGCGCGTCCGGATCGCTGAAGAGCACGGTGCCGAGCGCAACGCGCCGGGCTCCGCACGCGTGCATCTCGACGACGTCGTTCCCGTTCGTGACGCCGCCCATACCGACGATCGGGAGCTCGGTGGCCGCGTAGCACGCATACACGGCGGCGAGCGCGACCGGCTTCAGCGACGGCCCGGAGAGCCCACCCGTGCCGCGCGAGAGCACCGGCCGCATCGTCCTCGCATCGAGCGCGAGGCCGCGAAGCGTGTTCACTAGCGAGAGACCGTCGGCGCCGGCTCCGGCCACCGCGATCGCGACGGCTGCGACGTCCGGATGCGCCGCCGACAGCTTCGCGTAGAGCGGAAGGCGCGTCTCCGAGCGGCACGCCGAGACGATCTCGGCCGCGGAGTCGGCGGCCTCGTCGACGTTCGGACAGGAGAGGTTCAGCTCGATCGCCTCGACGGCCTCCAGTGCGGCACACGTCTCGGCGTAGTCCTGGGCGCAGAAGCCGCCGACCGAGACCCAGAGCGGCAGCCCGAGCTCACGGAGGCGGGGCAGCTGCTCGGCGAGGAAGCGCTCGCGGCCGGGGTTCGCGAGCCCGATCGAGTTGAGCATCCCGTACGCCGTCTCGGCGATCCGCGTCGGTGCGTTCCCCTCCCGCGGAAGCGGCGTGATCGTCTTCGTCACGAACCCATCGAGCTGCTTCGCGACCTCAGGGGCCGCCAGGGCATCGAGGCAGCCGCTGGCGTTAAGCAGCACTGAGAACCGGTCCCTCGACGCAGAGGCGCTTCAGCTCGCCGTCGATCTCGACGGCGCAGCCGTAGCAGGCGCCGTAGCCGCAGGCCATCGGCGCCTCCCACGCGAGCTGGGCGCCGGGGAAGCGCTTCGCGAGCGCCTGAAGCATCGGCTCCGGCCCGCAGGCGAGCAGGTCGAACCCGGCCAGCTCGCAGTCGGTGACGACGACCGGGTCGACGACGACCTCGGCGCCGGGAAGGAGCGCGGCCGCCTCGGCGTGCAGCTCGGTTCGAAAGCCCAGCACCGCGGGCGGGTAGCGGAGCGCCTCCGCGAGATAGGGCAGCGGCGCGATGCCGATGCCGCCCCCGACGAGCAGCGGCCGCTCGACGTCGAGCCGGTAGCCCGCTCCGAGCGGGCCGAGCACGTGGATCCGGTCGCCGGGCTCGAGCCCGCAGAGCGCCTCGGTGCCGGGCCCGATGGGATCGACGAGGAAGGCCAGCTCGCGCGGAGGAGCGAGGCAGAGCGAGAGCGGCCGCGGCAGCAGTCGCCCGGGCGCCTCGAGCATGAAGAACTGGCCCGGCGCGCCCGGAGCGAGCCCACCGCGCTCGAGACGGACGAGCGTATAGAGGCCGACCGGCTCCACGGCGACGACCTTCAGCCGTTCACGTCGGCCTCTAAACGGCACTCACGACCTCCACCTCGATCCGCTCCTGCAACGACAGCGCGTCCTCGCGGCGGGCCGACGCGATCGCGTGCACCGCGGCCGCGGCGCCGGAGGGCGTCGTGATGCACGGGAT
>DASSGL010000252.1:0-3896 GCA_035693525.1 Gaiellaceae bacterium
CCAAGATGAGTATCAGCGGCCGCGCACGCGGCCGCCTTCAGGGGTCTTGGCGCGCTCCGGAATCCGCGCGAGCGGATTCTGGAGCTTGCGCCCTATACATACGTGTGTTGATCGCGCCAGGTGCGGAACATCGCGAAGCCACAGAGGACGAGGACGGCGACGAACGCGAGCACCTGGAGACCGTGCGCGCCGCCGTACCAGTTCGCCCCGAGGTCGGCAACCGCGAGCAGGGCCGCACCGTAGAACACGACGCGAGCTCGCAAGGGCCACTGGGCGATGTCGCCGCGCCGCTCCCGCCACATGAGATAGATGAAGAACGCGATTGCGAGGATGAAGACGATCCGCGCGAGGATCAGCAGGGCGGAGAGCGTCGCCTGCAGCTGCAGCACGACGATGACGAGCGCGATCAGGCCGATGATCAGGAACCCGCGCAACGTCGGGTTCATCCTCGAGAAATAGCCGCCTCTCATGTTCCAGTCAGGTAAGCCCGCACGGCGAGCGCTCCGGCGACCAGGGTAGCTCCCGCGAACCACGCCAGCCGGCGCCGGCGCTCGGCCGGGGCGTAGAGCCACGGCGAGAGGACGGCCAGGAGCGCGAGCGTCCCGTAGAGGTAGTGGAGCCGGTGCGGCGCCCGGCGATGGTCGCTCAAGAGGAGGAGCCCGAGGCCGACCTGCGCGATCAGGAGCGTCTGCGCGAGTGCGATCAGGTGCGTGACGAGCCCGCGCGGCTCCCGGCGGCGGTAATACGCGAGCCCGGCGAATACGGCCGCGCCCCACGTGGCGGCGAGTACGAGGAATGCGACCGTCCGGTGGGCCGTTAGCATCGGCGCGGAACGCTACAGGGAGGAGTGAAACGTGATCGAGGAAGGAACGGAGGCGCCGGACTTCGAGTTGACGACCGACCGCGGTGAGCGCGTCAAGCTGTCCGAGCTGCGCGGGAAGCCGGTCGTCCTCTACTTCTATCCCAAGGACGACACGCCTGGATGCACGACGCAGGCGTGCGGGATCCGTGACGCGTACGGCGAGTTCGAGCGGGCGGGCGCAGTGGTGCTCGGCGTCTCACCCGACGACGAGGCCTCTCACGTGAAGTTCCGGAACAAGTACGACCTGCCGTTCACCCTCCTCGCGGACACGGATCACGCCGTCGCCGAGCAGTACGGCGTCTGGGGTGAGAAGAAGTACAGGGGTCGGACGTACGAGGGGGTCAAGCGCTCGACGTTCGTGATCGACGCCGACGGCAAGGTCACGAAGGTGATGCGCGACGTGAAGCCTGCGACGCACGCCGACGAGGTGCTCGCGGCTCTGGCCTCTTGAGCTCGCCCTTCAGTGGGCGAGCGTGATCGTAAATCGTCGGTAAAGACGCTCCCAGTCACGTGCACGTCGGGCGCCTCGAGGGCACCCTTATGAGCGAGCGAGCCGGGGCTCGAGGCTCGTGAGCCGCAGAGGCTCAGGGGAGAGATGAGCCGCGCGAGCCCCGGCCGCCACGAGCACCTTTACATATCGGCTATTGCGACCACGCCGGTCCCGACCGAGTAGCCTCCGCGCGTGATCCAGAACATGAAGGCGTTCTTCCGCCGGTTGATGGACCGGCTCCGCGGGCGCAAGAAGTAGGGCGCAGCGGCGCACTAGCATCCAGGTCGCGATGGATGCCGAACAAGCACTGGACGAGCTGTACGCAGCGGCTCCGGAGGACTTCGTCTCGGAGCGAAAGCGCCTTGCGAAGGCGCTCGGCGAAAGCGGCCTGGACGAGGACGCGAAGCAACTGGCGAAGCTCCGAAAGCCCTCGGTGGCAGCCTGGGCACTCAACCAGCTGTCGCGGCAGAGCCGCCGCGACGTCGATCTCCTCCTCGACGCCGGTCACCGCCTCCGCGAGGCGCAGGCCGGCATCCTGGGCGGCGCCGAGCGCGAGGCGTTCGAGCAGGCCCGGAAAGCCGAGCGCGACGCAGTCTCTCGCCTCACCGCGGAGGCCGAGGACCTCCTTCGAACGAGAGGAACTGCGTCAGCGTCGAGCCTGAACCAGATCGGCGAGTCGCTCAGAGCCGCGGCGATCTCTCCCGAGGGCCGCGAGCTCCTGGCCCGCGGCCGCTTCACGCAGCCTCTTCAGACCCAAGGCTTCGATCTGGTCGCCGATCTCGGCGTGAGCGCTCAACAGGGAGCACGCCCAGCACGCGCGCGGGCGGCCGAGCTCGACGAGCAGCGTAAGGCGAAGGAGGCCCTGCGAGAGGCGAAGGAGCGACTTCGAACGCACGAGCAGGAGGCGCGCACTGCGGAGCGAGAAGCGGAACGCCTGAAGAGCGAGGCGGACAAGGCGCGACGAAAGGCCGACGAGGCTCGGGCGAAGGTCGAAGCTGCCGTAGCCGACGTCGAGGAAGCCGAGACGAGCGTTCGCCGCGCGCGCGGTTAGCTCATTTCGCCGCTCGCAAGTCTTGCGCGCTTGCGCTCTTGGTGAGACCATTCGTGCACTGCGGCTCGATGCTCCTGCCCGACGGCGGGACGCGGAAGGAGAAGACATGCGGAAGCTTCTTCTCGTCATCACCACTGCGGCGGCCTCATTGATCGGCGCCGGCGCGGCGAGCGCCGGCGTGACCCCGACTCAATTGATCGCCGCCGGCTGGACATGCTTCACGGATCCGGCGGCTCCACGCACGGTTTGTAGTGATCCCGGGCACGGCCGGCCGGTGCCGGGAGATCCGAACGCACCGCCCTCGTACAACTTCAAGATCTTCGGGCTCGACGGCTCGTTCAGCGGGACGGCCCATCTGATCAGGTCGGACCTCTATCAAGGGCAGCCTTGCCCAGCCACCGGAGGGCCGTACTTCTTCATTCCACCAATCGGCTACTACAGGTGCGAGCACTTCTGATTCCGGGGCGTGCCTCTCCCGCCTTCGCTCCCTCAGTGTCCCCGGGGGCACCGTTCGCGCAGGATCAGGATAAGGGCGAAACCTTCTCGAGCTCGACGCGCAAAGCGTCGACGTAGGCCGCATCCGCCTCCCGCGTCCGAGCGGGATCGTCGCGCCGACTGCGATCTGCGTTAACAGGGCTAAGGCTTGAGTTCGTCGACGTCGTGGAGATCGTCGGCGAGTGCGCACCGGAGTTCCCAGATTGCCGCCGGCAGTTCAGAGATCGAGGCGCGCTTCGCCCAAGCTTCGATGAGCTTGAATAGTTGGGCCTCGTCGTCGGGCTCGAGCGTGATGGGCCGTGATGCGCCAGCCCCCTCGAACGCCGTGACGACGCCCCCCAGCTCCTCGACGCCGCGCGCCTGGTCGAGAAGTTGCTCGCGCGAATCCCATGAGAGCGTGAAAGGCTCGGGGCGCGAGGCGAGTTGGAGGAGGACGCGGTCGAGGCGTTCTGGCATGGCGAGGAGTTTACGAATCGGGTATCTCCTCTTTTCTTCTCGCACCGAGTCGATGATTGCGGGCCTCCGTGTGCGGGATCGTCACCTTTGCCCGAGGCAGCGTGCTTGTCGCTAACCCCTTAGCCCCACGGAGGCCCCGCCGATCTGCGATGCGCTACCTGTAGTTCTCGGGAACTTCGCCGCCCAGCGACTCTACGGCGACGGACGGGGAGAGAGGTCCGACGCCCGGCCAGTGCATTAGCCCCCTGGCGTCCCGCCGTCAAGGGGGTCTTCACCCCATTGACGGCCAACCAGGCGGTAAGTACGACTGGGGCAGTCGCAAGTTCAACTGCGGCAGGGCGCCGAGGAGCTACGGGGACTGCTCGGCGCCCAACTCTTAGACGATGCAAGCGGCGTAGGATCGCGAACTCTGTCGAAGTTCGTCTAGCTGGTCACGGCTGAGCACGAGAATAAGCCGCCCTTCGAGTTCGAGCACACGCAGGACGGGGTTGGGCGCTCCAGGCAGCGGTTAAGCGGTAGCGCCCTCCAGCCTCCTCCTGTCC
>DASSGL010000253.1:0-8788 GCA_035693525.1 Gaiellaceae bacterium
GGCTGCGCGGGCGGCCGCCGCGACGGTCTACGGAGATCCCGCAGAGACGATCTCTGGTCTTCCGACGCCCGGCTTCGATCTCTCGCCTGCCGCTCTTCACCTACGCGGCCTAGCCTGGCTCCGACTCCGAGGAGGCGCTGAAGCTCCTCGGAAGCTGGGCGGCGACGATCGCCTCCTCTGAGTCCGCACGCTCGACCGGCCAAGGCCAAGGGCCGACTTCGGCCTGATCGCCTTCTTCACTAGATAGCGGATCTGTCGGAGCAGCCCCATTAGGTCTCGCGGCGTGATCAGCACACCCGGAGGATCCGATGTCGGGGGCACGGTCACACGACGATTCTCCGCGGCCGGGCCGACGGTGACATCCGAGGTCACACGGAGCGATTGCGCGGAACGCGCACTGAGATCTCTGCGTGCCCTCCGCAACGGTTCAGGTGGGACGCCGATGTGCGGCGACGTGTGAGAGGCGGACGATTCCGGTGTTCGACGACCCCAACGAAAGGAGACCTCCGATGTCCTTCGACACCGACCTGACCGCAGACGTCGGCGACGAGCTCTTCTGGGACCCCAAGCTCGACAGCACCGCGATCGCGGTCTCCGCCGCCGACGGCAAGATCACGCTGCGCGGCACCGTCGGCAGCCTGCGCGAGAAGCGCGAGGCCAAGAAGGCCGCCGAGCGCGTGTTCGGCGTGATCTCGGTCGACAACCAGCTGCAGGTGAAGCTCATGAACGACGACAAGCGCGCCGATGCCGACCTGCGCGGCGACGTCCTGCAGGCCCTGATGCTCGACAGCCTCGTGCCGAGCACGGTCGACGCGAAGGTCGAGGACGGCTTCGTCACGCTCACCGGCAACGCCAACTGGCAGTACCAGCGCGACGAGGCGGAGCTCGTCGCCTCCAACATCGTCGGCACGCTCGACGTCTTCGACGAGATCGAGCTCCAGTACCCGACGCCGGACCGCGGCGACGTGCAGGACTCGATCAAGAGAGCGTTCAAGCGCAACGCGGCCCTCGACGCCGACGACCTGCACGTCTCGACCGACAACGGCACCGTCACGCTCAAGGGCACGGTCAGCTCCTGGGCCGAGCACGACGAGGCACTCGACGCCGCCTGGGCTGCACCGGGCGTCACCTCGGTACACGACGACCTCACGGTCGCCTACTGAGAACTCGATCCGCCAAGGCGGCGCGGGCGACACCCGAGCGGGACGCTCGCGCCGCTTCGGCAAGACGAGAGTCGAACCGGGCCGACGAGTCGATGGCGAATGCATCCGCCCGGTCTTCCCGAGCCCGGCTGGGCGCCGGGGTCGATCAGAGCCGCAGCGTTCAGCGCCGCCCCGCCCGCCGCCTGATACCGACGGAGGCTTCTTGGATACGCTCATACGGCTCAGCGCCGGGGCCACATGCCGGGAGGGCCGTGATCCGACACCCGAACAAGGCGCGATTCCGTCGCCTGGCCGCCGTAATCGCTGACTCGACCCGTGGCGTGAAAGAGCGCCGCGAAGACGCGCTCGCGCAGGCTGCGCTGCATCGCATTGCCATGCTTATCGCTCGGGGGGCGAAACCCCATGAGCTGTATGCCGTCGTCGCCGAGGAGGTCGCCCGCGTCGTCGACGCGTCGTCAGTCGGCGTCGCCCGCTACAAGCCCGACGGCACGGCGACCATGTGCGGGACGTTCCCTCCGCACGAGCCGCTCTTCCGCACCGGGGCGCAGGTATCTGTCGAGAGCGCCAACATACTCGGCCTCGTGCGGGACAGCGCTGACCCCGCACGCGTCGAGAACCATGACGAGCTCGAAGGCGAGATCGCCGACGCAGTTCGACGCAACGGCATGCGTTCCACCCTCGGCGTCCCGATCATGGTGGCCGGACGCGTGTGGGGAGCGATCGTCGCGTCCAGCACGGAGCGGCTCCCCGAGAACACAACGGTCCGTCTCGCCGAGTTCACGGAGGTGCTCGCGGCGGCGATCGCGAACACCGAGGCACGCGAAGCACTTGCGCGGCTCGCCGACGAGCAGGCGGCACTGCGCCGCGTCGCCACGCTCGTCGCGCAGAACGCCGCGCCCGCAGAGATCTTCGCGGCGGTCAGTGCGGAAGTCGATCGCGTCTTCGGCCTCGACCCGGCGACGTTCGATGTCGCCGTCGTCGGCCGGTTCGACCCCGGCCCGGAGCTCGTGGTCGTCGGTCTCTCGAAGAGCGTCGAAGCCGTACAGCCCGGCTCGAGCTGGCCGCCCGACGACCTGTTCGCACCGACTCACGTTTTTCGCACGGGACGCTCGGCCCGTATCGGTGAGGCCGACTTGACGTCGGTCGGCGGAGAAGTCGCCGACTTCCTCCGACACCACGGCTACGTGTCGCAGGTCGCCAGTCCGATCGTCGTCGAGGGCCGGCTCTGGGGAGCGATGTCGGTCAACGGCAGGGACGACTTTCCGCCGGACACGGAGGAGCGGCTCGAACGGTTCACGGAGCTCATCGCGACCGCCATCGCCAACGCCGAGTCCCGCGAAGTACTGGCGCGGCTTGCCGACCAGCAGGCCGCACTGCGGCGCGTGGCGACGCTCGTCGCGCAGGGCGTACGACCCATCGGAGCCGAACCCGAGCCGCTCTTCCGTGCCGTGGCCACAGAGGTGCAGGCGCTGCTGGGCTCCAGCGAATCGGTGATCGTGAGGTTCGAAGACGACGAGACGGCCACCACGCTCGGAACTCCCAGCGGATTCCCGGCCGCAGGAACACGCCATCCGCTCGACCCGAATTTTGCCGTCGGCGCAGTTCGCAGGACGCGACATGCGGCGCGGTTCGAGACAGACGACCCGACCGCCGCCGGCATGCCTGCGGTTGTCCGGGAGACCGGCGTCCGCTCGGCGGTCGCGAGCCCGATCATCGTCGAGGGCGAGGTGTGGGGGGCAATTTGCGTCGCATCGCTCGTTCGTTCCCTTCCGCCCGACACGGAACGTAGGTTGGCCGACTTCACCGAACTGGTCGCGACGGCGATCGCCGACGCCGACTCCCGCGAGGTTCTCGCACGGCTCGCCGAGCAGCAGGCAGCGCTGCGGCGCGTAGCGACGCTGGTCGCCGAAGGTGCCGCACCGGGCGAACTGTTCACTGCGGTCGCGTGGGAGGTGGGGCAGCTGTTCCACTTCGCCGCGGTGACGCTCAACCGCTACGAGAAGGACGCCGTCGTAGTGCTGGCGGACCCGCTCGACAGCGGCTTCCCCGTAGGGAGCCGCTGGCCGTTCGACGGCGACAGCCTCGCAGTACGTGTTCACGCAACCCGGCGAATGGCGCGGATCGACGACTACTCCGACATCGAGAGCTCGGCAGCGGCGCGGATGCGGGCGCGTGCGTCACGGTCGGCGATCGGTGTCCCCATCTTCGTCGAGGGCGATCTCTGGGGCCTCCTCTGCGTCGGTGCTGCAGCGAGGGAGCTTCTGCCGGCCGACACCGCCGACCGCATCGCCGGCTTCGTGGAGCTCGTCGGAACGGCGATTTCGAACGGTCAAGCCCGCGACGGCCTCCGCTCGCTGGCCGACGAGCAGGCTGCGCTGCGGCGTGTCGCGACGCTCGTCGCGCGCGATGCTCCGCCCGGCGAGGTCTTCGATGCCGTTGCGATGGAGGTAGGCAAGCTGCTCGACACCGACATCACGATCGTGGGCAGGTATGACGCCGACGGCGCGGCGACGGCGATCGGAAGCTGGAGCGCAGTGCCAGGCGGAGTGCCGGTGGGAACACGTTCGGCTGTCGGCGGCCGCAACGTGCTGACCCTTGTTGCGGAGACGGAGAGGCCGGCGCGGGTCGACGGCTACGACGACACCTCGGGCGAGGCCGCCGAGATCGCGCGCCGGCATGGCTGGCGCTCGTCGATCGCTGCCCCGATCAGCGTCGAGGGTCGGCTCTGGGGTGTCATGCTTGTCGCCACCCAGCGGTCGGACCCGTTTCCAGCCGGGGCCGAGGAGCGGCTGTCCGCGTTCACCGACCTGGTGGCCACCGCGATCGCAAACGCGGAGAGCCAATACGAGCTCGCCGCGTCGCGGCGAAGGATCGTGGCCGCAGCCGACGAGGCGCGCCGCCGGATCGAGCGAGATCTCCACGACGGGATCCAGCAGCGGCTGATCGCGCTCAGCTTCCGCGCACGCGCGATGATGCGAAGACCGCCGGACGAGCTGCCGGGCATCGCGGCAGAGCTCTCGGACGGCCTGAAGGACGTCTCCGCCGAGCTGCGCGAGGTCTCGCGCGGCATCCATCCCACGATCCTCACCGAAGCCGGGCTTGGGCCGGCACTCAGAGCGCTCGCGCGTCGTTCGGACGTCCCGGTCGACCTCGACGTACGCCTCGCCGAGCGGCTGCCGGAGCCCGTCGAGGCAGCCGCCTACTACATTGCCTCGGAGGCACTCACAAACGTCGCCAAGCACGCGCACGCGAACGTCGTCCAGCTCGTCGCCGCGCACGACGACGGGATCCTGACCCTCGAGGTCAGCGACGACGGCATCGGGGGCGTCGACCCCGCTCGCGGCTCCGGCATCCTCGGCCTCACCGACCGAGCCGAGGCGCTCGGCGGCACCATCTCGATCGCCAGCCCGCCGCGCAGCGGCACGACGCTCTCCGTCCGACTCCCCATCACGACCTGAGCAAGCGGGCTACTTCGAGCCGAGAAACGCGATCACGGCCAGAACGCGGCGGTGATCGTCCGGCGCGTCAGGGAGCTGCAGCTTCTGGAAGATGCTCCTCACGTGCTTCTCGACGGTGCCCTCGGCGATCCAGAGGGCCCGCGCGATCCCGGTGTTCGACCGGCCCTCTGCCATGAGGGCGAGGACGTCACGCTCGCGGGCGGTCAGCTCCTCGAGCGGGTCGCGCGCCCTCTGCGCCCGCACGAGCTCCTCGACGAGCGTCGGGTCGACGACGGAGCCACCTGAGCGGATCCGCTCGAGCGTGTCCGTCAGCTCGTCCACGTCGCCGACGCGCGTCTTCAGCACATAGCCGATGCCGGGCCCGACGCCGAGCAGGTCCATCGCGTGCTCGACCTCGATGTGCGCGGACAGGACGAGGATCGCGACCCCCGGCAGCTCTTCGCGAATCATCCGCGCCGCCTCGAATCCCTCGGTCGTGTGGGTCGGCGGCATGCGGATGTCGACGATGGCGATGTCCGGCACCTCCTTCCGGACAAGCTCGATCAGGCCCTCCGCGTCCGTCGCCTGACCGACGACGTCGTAGCCCCCTTCGCGGAGCAGAGCCGCGAGGCCTTGCCGAAGCAGGACGTCGTCGTCTGCAATGGCGACCCGCAGTGCGAGCTCTCGTTCGGACATACAGCAGTGTCTACGCGGTCGGAGCGCCGTTGGCAACCTGCTTCTGCACCGTCTACCGGCCAGCCGGTACGCGGAGATACCGGATCTCGGGCCACAAGTGGGCCGTTTTCCGTCTGGCGCCGGAGCCGCGGCGGAAGCGATCCTCCGTGGCGCATGATCACGACGCTCACCTGCCTGATCGTCGACGACAGCCCCGAGTTCTTCGAAGCCGCGACGCAGCTCCTCGCCGACGACGCGGTCACGGTCGTCGGCGTCGCCGCGACGTCGGATCATGCCGTCAGCCAGGCGTTGGCCCTCCGACCCGACGTCGCGCTCGTCGACGTCAACCTCGGCAGTGAGAGCGGTCTGGACCTTGCGGAACGGCTCGCCGGACTTCCGCACGGCGGGCCGCCGATCGTCCTGATCTCAGCGGAGACGAGAAGTGAGCTGGCAGAGCTCGTGGAAGCGAGCGGCGCGCTCGGCTTCGTCTCGAAGACCGACCTCTCCGGGGACGAGATCCGAAAGCTTCTCACCCGCGCCGACTCCGGGGACTAGCCGCCGGTGCAAGCAACAGCGACCGACCTCGTCAGCACGGTGGCCTCGGCGCAGAACGTGCGCGCTGCGGTCGAAGATGTCTGCGCACTCCTGCTCCGGCAAGGCGCGGTTGCGGGCATCGAATGGTGGTCTGAGCACGACGACGGCCGCTCGTTCCACCTCGAGCACTCCGCCGGCATCACGACCGGAGCGCGGGCTACGATCGAGCTCGACCCCGTGGGACAGCTCGTCCTCGTCGGAGAATCCGCAGTCGAGCTCGCATCCACGATCGGCACGCTTCGCCCATTTCTTCGGCGCCGCTGGAGCGAGGAACGGCTGGCCGAGCACGCGAGCCGCCTTGCCCGCAGGGCCGAGGCACTCGACGACTTCGCCGCGCTCGTCGCGCACGACGTGAAGTCGTCGCTCGTAACGGCTCTCCGCGACGAGGATCCGCGCGCGGGACTGACGCGCGCGCTCGAGCTCGTCGACTCGATCCTCGAGGCGGTGCGGGTGGATCAGGCCGCCACCGGCGTAGCGCAGCTCGCAGACTGTGTGCAGCGGGCGATCGCCGACCTCGGAGACAGTCGCATCGAGATCGTCGCCAGCGTCACGGGCGAGTTCCCGATCCCACCGGACGCCCTTCGGCTCGTCCTCCGGAACCTGCTTGCAAACGCGGTCGCGGCCGGCGCCGAGCGGATTCACGTCTCAGCCCTCGCCGAGGGAGATCAGCGCATGCTCGTCGTCGACGACGACGGCGTCGGGCTCGCCTCGGGAGATCGTTACGCCACGGGGGCGCAACTCGGGCTTCGCCTCTGCCGCCGTCTCGTCGAACGCTGCGGTGGCAAGCTCGAGCTCAGGCGGCGAGCCGCCCGCGGGACGCGCGCCGTGATCGTCGCAGCGGCGGCCGGAACATGATCCGCGTCCTCCTCGTCGACGACCACGCCGTCTTCCGGTCCTCGCTGCGCCTCAGGCTCGAGCAAGAAGACGGCATCGCACCTGTCGGCGAAGCCGGTACCGCCGAGCAAGCGATCGCACGAGCGCACGTCTCCATGCCCGACGTCGTCTTGCTCGACCTGCTCCTCCCCCGCAAGAGCGGCTACCAGGCGATCCCAGAGATCTTGAAGGCTTCCCCGGAGAGTCGGATTCTCGTCGTGTCGTCTCAGACGGGGCCGTCAGCGGTGCGGCAGGCGATCTCCGCGGGCGCACACGGCTACGTCCCGAAGCGTGCATCCGACACGGAGTTGATCGAAGCGATCCGCCGTGTCGCGGCCGGCGAACGCTACGTCGACCCCGATCTCGGCGCCCAACTCGTCGTCGCCGACGATGTGCCCGCCCTCGAGCCGTTGTCCGACCGGGAGCGCGACGTTCTCCACCTGCTCGCCCTCGGACACACGAACCAGGAGATCGGCAAGCAGCTCTTCATCTCGGGGCGAACCGTCGACACGCACCGCGCACACATCATGCGCAAGCTGCAGCTCGAGACGAAGGCCGAGCTCGTGCTCTTTGCCTTGGCGAACGGACTGATCGGAGCCATGTGACCGGCGCCGCGCGCTTGCCGATCTCGCGCTACGGCGGCAGCCGAGTCGCGCTGAGCAGTTCGTCGACTCGGGCGTGTAGGTCGTCGGGGTTGCCGGCGCCGAATGCGCGGATCGTGTTGGTCGAGTCGACGAGGACGTTCGTCGGTACTCCGCGGACGCCGAGCAGCTTCGCGTAGGCGCCCGTCGCGTCGAGGAGGACGGTTCCTTCGATGCCCCAGAGCTCGCAGTAGTCCTGCGATCTCTGCCGGGCGTCGCTTCCCTCCCAGAGATCGATCAGGATCACGTCCAGACCGGACCGGTCTGCCTCACGGCGGCGCAACTCCTCTAAGAGCGGCGCCTCCGCGTTACAGGGGCCTCACCAACTGGCGAAGAAGTTGAGGATGTATTTGCGCTCCGCCCATTCACGGCTCGAGCGGACGATGCCGGTTCGCATGTCCGGGAGCTGGAACGGTGGCAGCTGCAGGCCGACCAGCTCGTTCTGCGGCTCCCTCGGCGTCATGCTGGGGCGTTCGGCGAGCAGATCCTCGACCACTGTCAGAGAACCGGAACCGGCGTTCGTGACCAGCAGGTGTCCCGTCGCAGCATCCACGGCACAGCCGCCCGGGCCGTTGCCGACGGGGATCCGAGCCCACTCTTCTCCGTCGCCGACGCCGAGCACGCTCACGGTGCCGGCGCCGCGACTGCTCACATAGAGCCGATCTCCTGCCGGTGCGAGAGCCGAGCCGACAGGCGTACGACCGACGTTCATCGTGCCGGCCGGAGTAACGGTGTCCAGGTCGATGCGACTGACGGTGTCCGCGAAGGAGTTCGCGACATAGAGCTCGTTCCGAACGGGATTCACGGCCAGCGCGCAGGGCGCCGCGCCAACGTCGATCTCCATCAGGACGCGACGCTCCTCCGCGTCGATGACGGTCAGCGACCCGGCAAGAAAGTTGGCGCAGAAGACACGCGAACGCTCGACATCGACCGCGATCGCGCCGGCGCCGGCGCCCGCAGCGACCGAGGCGACAACCTCCAACGAATCGAGATCGATCACCGTCATCGTCGCAGCGAGCGCGCACCCGCAGTACAGGCGACGACGTCCGGCGTCGAGCGCAAGTCCGGCTGGGTAGAGACCAACCGGCACCGAGGCGACCACCGCGAGCGTCGAGCCGTCGACGACCGAGACGGTCGCGCCGAGCAGATCCGCGGTGAAGAGGCGGCCGGTCGCGTCATCGAAGGCGACGTCCATCGGCTCGCGACCGACCTCCACCTCGTCGACGGCTACACCCCGAACCAGATCGACGACGCTCACCGCATCGCTACGGGCGCACGCCACGAACGCCCGCCGTCGGCGCGTATCCACGACGACGCCTTCGGGCTCCAGCCCCGTCGCGATCTCGGCAACCGCCCGATACGACTCCATTGTGCTCGGAGGAATACCACTGTTCTTGCCGGTTTG
>DASSGL010000254.1:0-2064 GCA_035693525.1 Gaiellaceae bacterium
GCGCAGGCGAACCAGCTCGGCGAGCCGACCGTCATCCGGCTCCTCGACCTCCTTGCGGTCGCCGTCGACGACATGCGCCAGGGCGCCGACCCGCGCTTGCCGCTCGAGCTGGCGATCGTCAAGGTCACGCGACCGGCGGCGGATCTCTCGCGCGAATCGGTTGCGTTCAGGCTCGAGCGCCTCGAGCAGCAGGCCCCCGCGCGCGTGACCGGGCCTGCGCCCGTCCGGGTGGACTCGCCGCCGCGCGCGGTCGACCCGGCCGAAGGACCGGAGCCTCCCGAGGTGGAGCTCTCCCAGCTCCAGGAGGCGTGGTCGCGGACGATCGTTCCGGCAGTGGCCGAGAAGTCGATCCCGATCTCGACCGTGCTGGGCGAGGCGAGGCCCGCCGACCTCGCCGGAGACACGCTCACCGTCGAGTTTCCCGCGAACGCGTCGTTCCACCGCCAGCTCGCCGAGGAGCCGAAGAACGCGATGCTCCTTCGCGAGGCGCTCTACGAGGTGACAGGGCGAAAGCTCGCGCTCGCGTTCGCGGTCGGCGAGAGCGACGACGAGGCCGACGACGAGGTCGAGGGCCCGGCCGGCGAGGAGCGCATCCTCGAGCTGATGAAAGAGACCTTCGATGCCCGCGAACGGGGGGAAGACAGTTGAGCTTCGACATGAACAAGCTGATGCAGCAGGCGGCGCAGATGCAGGAGCAGGTGCAGCAGATGCAGGAGGCCGCGGTGAACGAGGTCGCCGAGTCGTCGGTCGGCGGCGGCATGGTCAAGGTGAAGGCGAACGGCGCCGGCCACGTGCTCTCGATCACCATCTCGCCGGACGCGATCGACCCGTCCGACCCCGAGGCCCTCGCCGATCTCGTCCTCGCCGGCGTGAACGAAGCGCTGCGCTCCGCGTCCGCCGCGGTCGAGGCGAAGGCGGAGCAGATGCAGTCGCAGCTCCTCGGCGACCTCGGCCTTCCCGGCCTCGAGACCTAAAGCGCGAAGTCGAACGCCCAGCCCCAGACTACGACTCCCGTCAGCACGAGGAAGATCGCCGCCCAGACCCAGTTCGACGCGACCACCCGCTCACCGTAGCCTGGATGAAGGCTGTCCGCAGCGGACGGCTACGCTCCGGAAATGCTGAGCCCCGCCGTCGAGAACCTCGTCGCGCAGCTTACGCGGCTGCCGGGGATCGGGAGCCGGACCGCGCAGCGGCTCGCCTTCCACATCCTGCAGACGCCGAAGCAGGAGGCGCAGGCGCTCGCCGAGGCGATCCACGAGGTGAAGGAGCGCGTGCGGTTCTGCCGCGAGTGCGGCAACCTCACCGAGGAGGAGACGTGCGCGATCTGTCGCGATGCGCGGCGCGACCACTCGATCATCTGCGTGGTCGAGCAGCCGGTCGACCTCGTCTCGCTCGAGCGCACGGCAGAGTTCCGCGGCCTGTACCACGTGCTCGGCGGCGCGCTCTCGCCCATCGACGGGGTCGAGCCGTCGAGCCTCCGGATCGACGAGCTCCTGCACCGCGTCGACCGGAACGGCGTGCAGGAGGTCGTGCTCGCCACGAACCCGAACATGACCGGCGAGGCGACGGCCGCATACCTGGCCGACCGCCTCCGCGGCCGCGTCCGCGTAACGCGCCTCGCCAGCGGCCTGCCGGTCGGCGGCGATCTCGAGTACGCCGACGAGGTGACGCTCGGCCGCGCGCTCTCCGGCCGCCGCGAGATGCTGTAACGGACAACTCTCTTGCAACCAGGTTGCCGTGCAACCTGGTTGCACCCGTCCGAACCTACACTTGAGGCGTGGCGACCACCGCCCATTACGAGGCTGTTCCCGAGCTCGCGAGCGATTCCGACGTTCTCCGTCGCGACCTCGTCGTGATGAAGTTCGGCGGCACCTCCGTCGGCGACACGGCGAAGATCAAGGACGTCGCGCGGCGCCTCGTCGGAGCGCGCGAGTCGGGCCGCCGCGTCGTCGGCGTGCTCTCGGCGATGGGCGACACGACCGACGACCTGATCGCGCTCGCGCACGAGATCTCCGAGCGCCCCCATCCGCGGGAGTACGACATGCTCGTCTCGGTCGGCGAGCG
>DASSGL010000255.1:0-6998 GCA_035693525.1 Gaiellaceae bacterium
GGACGGGCGCGACGCGTTCGACTACCTCGTCGAGTGGTGCGAGAAGGGGCTCGCGAAGCGATACGAGAAGGTCACCGCGGACTTGCGAGAGCGCCTTCAGTTCGAGCTGAAGACGATCCGCGAGATGGGATTCGCCGACTACTTCCTCATCGTCGCCGACTTCATCGGCTTCGCGAAGCGGAACGGCATCAGCGTCGGCCCGGGTCGCGGCAGCGCGGCGGGCAGCCTCGTCTCGTACTCCCTCGAGATCACCGACCTCGACCCCATCCGCTACGACCTCCTCTTCGAGCGTTTCCTGAACCCGGGCCGAAAGTCGATGCCCGACATCGACATCGACTTCGCCGTCGACGGACGCGAGCGCGTCATCAACTACGTCACGGAGAAGTACGGCCGGGACCGCGTCGCGCAGGTGATCACGTTCGGGACCATGGCGGCCCGCGCCGCGGTGCGCGACGCCGGCCGCGTGCTGGAGGTGCCGTACGGGGTCGTCGACAAGGTCGCGAAGCTCATCCCGGAAGGGCCCGGGCAGACGCTCGACGACTGCCTCAAGCCCGGCTCCGAGCTGAAGCAGCAGTACGACTCCGACCCGGTGGCGCGCGAGATCGTAGACCTCGCAAGGCCGCTCGAGGGCCTCACGCGCCAGGACGGCATCCATGCCGCCGCCGTCGTGATCGGCGCGCAGCCGCTGATCGAGGTGCTGCCGCTGCAACAGAAGGGCGCCGACCAGGAGGTCGTGACGCAGGTCTCCGGCACGAACATCGAGGCGCTCGGCCTGCTGAAGATGGACTTCCTCGGGCTGCGCAACCTCGACGTGATCGACAAGGCGTGCGCGCTCGTCGGCGACCTCGACATCGGCTCGATCGCGCTCGACGACAAGAAGACGTACTCGATGCTCGCCCGCGGCGAGTCGACGGGCGTCTTCCAGTTCGAGAGCTCGGGCATGCGCGAGGCGCTGCGCCAGGTCAAGCCGACCGAATTCGAAGACCTGATCGCGCTCGTGGCGCTCTACAGGCCGGGCCCGATGGCCTACATCCCGGTCTACGCGCGGCGCAAGGCGGGACAGGAGCCGGTGACGTATCCCGACGGGCGGCTGAAGGAGCTCACCTCGACCACGTACGGGATCTGCATCTACCAGGAGCAGTACATGGAGATCGCAAAGAAGGTCGCCGGCTTCTCGCCTGCCGAAGCAGATGACCTTCGAAAGGCGATCGGGAAGAAGATCCACTCCCTCATGGCCTCGCTCAAGAGCAAGTTCCTCGAGGGTTGCGCGTCGAACGGGATCACGCCGTCAGTGGCGAATCAGCTCTGGGCGGACATGGAACAGGCGCAGGACTACTCCTTCAACAAGTCCCATGCCGCCTGCTACGCGCTCATCGCCTACCGCACTGCCTGGCTGCGGGCGAATCATCCGAAGGAGTACATGGCGGCGCTCATCTCGTCCGTGATGAACACGAAGGACAAGGTGCCGTTCTATGTCAACGCGTGCCACGACCTGGGGATCGACGTCCTTCCGCCCGACGTGAACACCTCGATGATCGACTTCGCAGTGGTCGAGGGGAAGATCCGGTTCGGGCTGAACGCGGTGAAGAACGTCGGCGAATCCGCGTGCCGCTCGATGGTCCGCGCCCGCGAAGAGGGCGGCCCGTTCACGTCGATCTGGGACTTCACCGAGCGCGTCGATCCGCAGGTCGTGAACAAGCGCGCGCTCGAGTCGCTCGTGAAGTGCGGAGCGCTCGACTCGACCGGGTCGCCGCGCCGCGGGATGCTCGACTGCCTCGAGCAGGCGCTCGCGTGGGGCCAGAAGCAGCAGGCCGACAAGCTGCTCGGCCAGGGCTCGATCTTCGATCTCGGAGACGCCGGCGCCGACGACTCGGCCGCACGCCATCATCCGACGATCGCGCCGGGCGAGTTCGACAAGAACGACCTGCTCAGGCTCGAGAAGGAGACGCTCGGCCTCTACGTCTCCGACCACCCGCTGACGCCGATCCGCGACCAGCTTCGCCGCAAGACCGACTGCGCGGTGAACGAGATCGAGCGACGCCGCGACGGTGAGATCGTCGTCGTCGGCGGCATCGTCGCCGGGATCAAGCAGATGACGACGAAGAAGGGCGATCCGATGGTCTTCGCCACGCTCGAGGACGTGACCGGAGCCTGCGAGGTCGTTGCGTTCAACTCGGTGTACCAGCACGCGCGCGATCTGCTCGTGCAGGACAGAGTCATCGTCGTCAAGGGCCGAATCGACCAGAAGAGCGCGGGGGAGACGAAGCTCGTCGCGATCGAGATCACCGGCTTCGAGGCGACGCCGGAGCGCAAGGAGGTGCGGCTGAAGGTCGACGCGCGGATCGCTCGGGCCGGGATCGTGCGTGAGCTCGCGATGCTCGTGAAGGATTTCCCGGGCGAGGCGCCGGTCTACGTCGATCTCGTGACGTCGATGGGCTCGAAGCTGCTCGAGCTCGGGCCCGACTACCGCGTGCGCCCGGTGCCGGACTTCTTCGCCGAGGTGAAGCACCTGCTCGGCGAGGCAGCCGTCGCCTGAGCAGGTTGCGGGTTCTTCGCGCTTCTCGCAACCAGGCTTCAGCAACCAGGCTTCAGCCTGGTTGCAGTCGTTGACGACGTTCGATCGGTGCTACGACTGCAACCTGCCTGAAGGCAGGCTGCGGATCTCAGTCGGCCAGGCCCTTCGCTCGCAGCTCCGCGAGCGCAGCTTCCGTCTTCTCGAGCTCGAGGTTCATGCCGCGCAGCACGCGGTCCGTCTTCGTGAACTGGATCTCGCCATAGTCGACGACCTGGACGTGATTGCCCCACGGATCGCGGAACGAGAGGTTCGGAGGCCGGGTCAGCTCGACGCCCGCGTCCTCGAGCGCCCGGCGCACGGCGGCTTTGTCGTCGACCACGAGCCCGAAATGCCGTTCACGGTCCGCGTGCGGCGATCGGTCGCGCGCCAGCGCGATGAACTGATCGCCCATGTCGATGAATGCCATCCGGTCGCCGATGCGGCCGCGCAGCTCGAGCTCGAACATCCGCCCGTACCAGGCGAGCGCGGCGTCGATGTCCGCGACCTCGAGCGCGACGTGGTTGATGCCGACGAGACGAGCCATACCTTCAGGTACGCCGCGGCCCGGCGAGGTATTCCCGCACCTCCCGCTGGAACCGTCACGCGAGACAGGGTGTAGTACGCGCGTGGAGGGCCGTCCACACGAGCCTGCTCCCCGAGAGCGGGAGCTCGCGCTCCGCGCGCAGGGCGGCGACGCGCGTGCGTACGAGGAGCTCGTGCGTCCGCATCAGGAGATCGCATTCCGAGTGGCCTACGTCATCACCCGCAACGCCGCCGACGCCGAGGACGCGACCCAGGAAGGGCTCGTCAAGGCCTGGCGTGCGCTGAAGCGCTTTCGAGCCGGCGAGCCGATGCGCCCGTGGCTGCTGCGAATCGTCGCGAACGAGGCCCGGAACCGACGCCGCTCGACCCGCCGCCGCGAGCAGCTCGTCTTGCGCGCGGCCGAGAGCTCGGGGGAGGCGGCCCCCTCCCCCGAGGACGCCGCGCTCCGCGCCGCCGAGCGGGCCCGCCTGCTCGCCGCGCTCGACCGGCTCCCCGAGCCTGCACGCGAGGTGCTGACGTGCCGCTTCCTGCTGGACCTCTCGGAAGAGGAGACGGCCGCGGCACTCGACGTACGACGAGGCACCGTCAAGTCGCGCACCGCAAGGGCGCTCGACCGTCTGAAGGAGTCGTATGAACCTCGAGGCTGAGCTGCGCGCAATCGACGTCGAGTGGCCTCAGACGCCGCAGCTCGAGCTGGTGCTCGAGCCGAGTCGGCGACGCGACCGCCGGCCGCTCGTCGTCGCGATCGTGCTCGCCGTCGCCGCCGTCGCCGCCGCGCTTGCGGTGCCGCAGTCGCGGGGCGCGATCCTCAGGATCTTCCACCTCGGCGGGGCGACCGTGAAGGTGGTCGACACGCTGCCCCGCGCGGACGCGCGACCCCTGACGGCCGGGCTCGGGCCGGTGATCTCGCTCGACTCGGCACGCCGCCTGCTGCCCGGCCTGCTGGTCCCGCCGCTCGACACCGTGCCGCCGCTCCACTACGGGTCGGGCAACGTCGTGTCGGTCGTCTTCGAGCGCGACGGCCACCCGGTGGTCCTCAGCGAGCTGCCCGGCGGGGGCGGCGTGTACCTCAAGAAGCTCGCCTCGGGCGGGTCGCGGATCGAGCCGGTGCGCGTCCAGGGCGACGAGGGCCTCTGGATCTCCGGCGAGCGGCACGTCGTCTACTTCCCGTACCGCTCGCCACGGCTCGCGGGCAACGTCCTCCTCTGGGAGACCGGATCCACGACCTACCGGCTCGAAGGACCGCAGCTGACCCGGGACGAGGCCGTCTCTCTCGCAGAGTCACTCCGAAGGGGGTGAACCGCACTACGCATTCACCCGAATAGATGAGCAGGAGTACGGTGGAGCAGATGACTGCGGTAGAGGACATCGTCGAGACCGAGCTCGAGCGCGTAGAGCGGTGGCGCGCCGAGGAGCTCATGCGCGCCGGCTACGACCCTGCCGGCGCAGTCGAGCTCGCCGCCCGCCTCGACGTCGACCTGCACGGCGCGACCGGCCTGCTCGAGCGGGGCTGCCCGGTCGAGCTGGCCCTGCAGATCCTTCTGTAGCGCGAGGTACATTTGGCGCGCGTGAACGCCCTCGTCGCGTCGATCCCCTCGCCTCCGACCGGCGTCTACCACGTCGGCCCGTTCACGATCCACATGTACGGCGTCATGCTCCTGCTCGCGATCGCCGCGTGCGTCTGGCTGACCGGAGTCCGCTGGACGCGCTGGGGCGGCGACTGGGACCTCGTCTACCGCGTCGCGATCTGGGGCGTGATCGCGGGAATCGTCGGCGCGCGCCTCTACCACGTGATCACGAGCTGGAACGAGACCGACCACACCGGGTGGTACTGGCCGCTCGCGGTCTGGCGGGGCGGCCTCGGCGTCTGGGGCGGGATCCTCTTCGGGGTGCTCGCGGGCGCGTGGATCGTGCGGCGCAGCGGCAACAGCGTCCGGCTCTTCATGGACGCCGTCGCGCCGGGGCTCCTCCTCGCGCAGGCGATCGGCCGCTGGGGCAACTGGTGGAACCAGGAGCTCTACGGAAAGCACACCACGCTTCCGTGGGGGCTCGAGATCCACGGCAAGGGCCCGCTTCACACGTACCACCCGACGTTCCTCTACGAGTTCATCTGGAACCTGCTCGGGGTCGGCGTCCTGCTCTGGGTCGACCGCCGCTTCACGCTCCGCCGGCCGGCCTTGTTCGCGCTCTACGTCGCCTGGTACACCGCGTTCCGGACATTCGAGGAGACGCTCCGGATCGACCCCTCCAACCACTTCCTCGGCCAGCGGATCAACTTCTGGGTCTCGCTCCTCTGCTTCGTCGCGAGCGTCTCCTTCTTCATCTGGTGGCAGTTCCTGCGCAAGCCGCCCGAGGCGCCGCAGCCCAGGGCCCGCAAGCAGCGGCCCGTCCCGAAGCGGCAGACCATGGCCGTCCCCCGCGGCCGCGTCCGGTAGCGCGACTACCCTCCCCGTGGTGGCCCTTCCGGCGACAGATGTGGCCCGCTCGCCCGCGATCTGGGCGAACCGCCCGTGATCGTCCGGGAGGTCGAGCTCGACCTCGACGCGTTCGAGGGCCCGTTCGACCTCCTGCTGACCCTCGTCCTGAAGGACGAGCTGGATCTGCGCGAGGTCGACGTGGCCGGGATCGTGCTGGCCTTCGTCGAGCGGCTCCTCGAGCGCGACGAGCTCGATCTCGAGGCCTGCGGTGACTTCCTCGTCCTCATCTCGGCCTTGCTCGAGCTGAAGGCGCGCGGCCTCTTCCCCGACGAGGCGGCCGAGCTCGCGGCGCTCGAGCCGGAGGACGCGGCGGAGGAGCTCGCCCGGCGCCTCGCCGAGTACCGGCGGATGAAGGACGCCGCCGGCCGGCTCCGTGAGCGGCTCGACCAGGAGGGCGACCGCTTCTTCCGACTCGGCCCGGCGCCGCTCGCCCCGAAGCTCGAGACACCGCTCGCCCCGCAGCAGCCGGAGCGGCTCGCCGACGTGATCCGCCTGCTCGCGAAGGAGCCGCCGCAGGTATCGCTCTCGCACATGGCGCTCCGCTTCCCGCCGGTGTCGCAGTTCCTCGAGCGGTTCCGGTCAGTGCTTCGGCGGCGGTCGCGCTTCGACTTCGACCAGGAGGTGGGCGAGCTCACGCGCGTCGAGCTGGCCGTCGCCTTCCTCGCGCTCCTCGACCTCCGCCGCGCCGGCGAGATCACCATCGAGCAATCCGCCCCGTTCGCGCCGATCAGGATCGCGCGCGCGCCGGGCTCGAACGCAGAGAAGGAAAACGACGCCCGAGACGAAAGGACCGATCCTTGGACGCTCCGCTCCGCCTGATCGCAACGCATCCGCTCGACCAGCTCGCGCGCACGCTCGAGGCGCTCCTGGTCGTCGCGTCGACGCCGCTCTCGGTCGAGGAGCTCGCCCAGGCGGCAGACGACCACCCGCAGCGGGTCGACGCCGCGCTCGGCCTCGTGCGAGAGCGCTACAGCGAGGGGCGCAGCGGGATCGTGCTCGAGAAGGTCGCGGGAGGCTGGGCCTTCCGCTCGTCGCGCGAGGCAGCGGAGGCGTGCGCGCGACTCTTCGAGAAGCCGGCACAGCGCAACCTCTCGCAGGCGGCGCTCGAGACGCTTGCGATCGTCGCGTACCTCGGCCCCTGCTCGCGGCCCGACATCGCGCGCATCCGCGGTGTCGCAGCCGACTCCGCGGTCGCGAACCTCGTCGAGCGCGGGCTGATCGCCGAGTCCGGGCGCGACGATGCAGCGGGCGGCGCGATCCGCTACCGCACGACCGCGCTCTTCGAGCGGGTGTTCGGCCTCGAGAGCCTCTCGCAGCTGCCGCGCCTCGACGACGTCGGCGAGGACGCAGAGCAGATCCGCGAGCGGCTGCACGAGGTCGCCGAGAAGCGCTCGGCGTAGAGGAGACCGGCGACAAGGTTGCTG
>DASSGL010000256.1:0-19686 GCA_035693525.1 Gaiellaceae bacterium
GCCCGTGCGTCGCTGCGACCGCCGAAAGCGACGCGAGCGATGCGCCGCCGCGGTGAACGGCAAGCTGCTGGAGCAGCGTCTTTTCGTCCCCGTGCAAGAGGTCGTAGCTCCATTCCACGAGCTCTTGCAGTGCGGTGCGGCTCGGGTCGGAGGCGGGGCTGTCGTGCAGGAGCGCAGCGCGGCGCTCGAGGATGGAGACGATCTCTGCGAGCCCGAGCACGTTCACGCGCGCGGCGGCGAGCTCGATCGCGAGCGGCAGGTAATCCACGCGCCGGGCGATCTCCGCGGCGAGGACCGCAGCCTCGTCGTCCGGCTCGAATCCCGGCCGCGCCGAGCGCGCACGCTCGAGAAAGAGGTCGACCCCTGCGGCCCCGAGCGGTGCGACGGGCAGCCGTACTTCGCCTGTGACGCGGAGCGCCTCGCGGCTCGTCGCCATGATCCGGACGCGGGAACAGTCTGCGAGGAGCGTCGAGCCCATCCGCGCTACCTCTTCGAGGACGTGTTCGCACGCGTCGAGAACCACCAGCGCGTCCGCGTCTCGCAGCCGCGAGCTGACGCGCGCGAGCGGATCGGAGCCGCGGGCGTCGACGGCGTGTGCGAGAAGCCTGACGGCGCCGTCCGCGCCTCCCGCGCGCGCGAAGTCCACGAGCCAGATGCCGTCCGGGAACTCGGGCTCGAGCGAGCGCGCCGTCTCGACCGCGAGCCGGCTCTTCCCCACGCCGGGAGGCCCGGTGAGCGTCACGAGGCGGTGCTCGTGGAGCAAAGCGCTGACTTGGCCGAGCTCCTTCTCGCGACCGACGAACGACGTCGCGGGCGCGGGCAGATTGCCGCGGCGCCTGCGCGCGACGGGGACGGCGGCGATTGCCGGGTCGTGCGCGAGGATCGCTTCCTGCAGCCGCCGCAGCTCCGGTCCCGGCTCGAGCCCCAGCTCGTCCGCGAGCACGCGCCGCGACTCCTGGAATGTCTCGAGCGCATCCGCCTGCCGGCCGCTGCGGTAGAGCGCCAGCATCAGCTGCGCCCAGAGCCGCTCCCGGAAGGGGTTGTCAGCGAGCGCCGACCGGAGCGCCGGCGCGAGCTCCCGATGCTCGCCGAGGGCGAGCCTCACCTCGAAGTTCTCCTCGAGCGCGTCGACATGCAGTGTCTCGAGTCGGCGCGCCTCGGCGCTGAACCACGCCGTCGAGGCCAGGCCCTGCAGCGCCGGTCCGCGCCAGAGCGCGAGCGCCGACGCGACGGCGTCCGCCGCGGCAGGAACGTCGACGTCCCGCAGCGCGGCGCGCGTCTCGCCGAGGAGCTCCTCGAACCGGACCGCATCCACGCGCGCGTCCTTCAGCGCGTACCCGTCGGCCGAGCCGACAATCGCCTCCTCTCCGAGCGCGGCGCGGAGGCGGGCGACGTGATGATGGAGCGCGTTCCGCGGAGCGGCCGGGAGCTCCTCCCCCCACAGGCCGTCGACGAGCCCGTCGACGTCGACCACCCGACCGTGCCGGAGCGCGAGCATCGCGAGCAGGGCCTGGCGCTTCGAGCCGCCCACGTCCGCGGGCGTTCCGCCCGCGAGAACCTCGAACGGGCCGAGAAGCCGGATCTCGAGTAGTTCGCTCATCGACGGCGTCGGGATGGCCTGCACGGATGAGTCTCGCAGGCTGGAACGCGCCGTGAAGCCCGTGCCTCGAGCGCCCTTGGCATCCGGCAGCCCCGTCGTTGGCACTCGCTTGGCATCGGCCGAGGGCACGCTCCGCCCCGACCCGACGACGAAGGAGATTCGAGATGAACTCGTCCCCCACCGACGCACAGCAGCAAGGCGAGCCGCCCAACAAGAAGCCTCAGATCGGCCGGCGCGAGATCGGAGCGCTCGTATTGCTCCTGGCGATCAACTGGACCTTCGCCCTCCTCTTCTACTCAGGAGCCGCACGGCAGCGAGTGGCGATTCCCTACTCGCCCACCTTCCTCGCCCAGGTGCAGGCCGGCAACGTTTCCACGGTCACCGCGCAGGACGCCGCGATCCAGGGGACGCTCAAGCACGCGATCCGTTACCCCGCGCGCGACAAGAACGCGAGGCCGACGACCGAGTTCTCGACTCGGGTGCCGGACTTCGCCGACACGAAGGCGCTCGACACGCTGCTGCAAAGGGAAGGCGTCGTGGTCACGGCGAAGGCGCCGCCGGGAACGCCGTGGTGGGAGACGCTGCTCGCCGGCTTCGGCCCCACGATCCTGTTCTTCGGGCTCTGGTACTGGATCATGCGGCGGTCGGGCAGCGGCAGCATGTTCTCCTTCGGAAGCTCGAAGGCGAAGAAGTACGAGCCGACGACCCAGGGGGTCACGTTCGCAGACGTCGCCGGGATCGACGAGGCCAAGGAAGAGCTCGCCGAGGTCGTCGACTTCCTCCGTGCCCCCGAGAAGTACCGCAAGCTCGGCGCCCACATCCCACGCGGCGTCCTGCTGACCGGCTCCCCGGGAACAGGCAAGACGCTGCTCGCACGCGCGGTCGCAGGCGAGGCCGGCGTGCCGTTCTTCTCGATGTCGGCATCGGAGTTCGTCGAGATGATCGTCGGCGTCGGCGCCTCCCGCGTCCGCGACCTGTTCTCGCAGGCAAAGGCAGCCGCTCCGTCGATCATCTTCATCGACGAGATCGACGCGATCGGCCGCTCGCGCAGCTCGGGTGCCTACAGCGGCGCCAACGACGAGCGGGAGCAGACGCTCAACCAGATCCTCACCGAGATGGACGGCTTCGACGCTTCCACCGGCGTCATCGTCCTCGCCGCCACCAATCGTCCGGACGTGCTCGACTCGGCCCTGCTGCGGCCCGGGCGCTTCGACCGCCGCGTGCCGGTTCAGGCGCCGGACAAGCCAGGCCGCGAGCAGATCCTGCACGTCCACACGCGCGGCCTCCCGCTCGCGCCGGACGTCGACCTGGACGCACTCGCCGCAACGACGGCGGGCATGGTCGGGGCAGACCTCGCGAACCTCGCGAACGAGGCGGCGCTCCTCGCCGCGCGCCGCGCGCACGAGCAGGTGACGATGGGCGACTTCAGCGACGCGCTCGAGAAGATCGAGCTCGGAACCGCCCGCAAGCTGCTCCTCACCCCGGCCGACAAGCGGCGCACCGCCTACCACGAAGCCGGCCACGCGCTCGTGGGGATGCTCACGCCCGGCGCCGACCCGGTGCGGAAGATCTCGATCATCCCGCGCACCATGAGCCTCGGCGTCACCATCTCGGCGCCCGGCAGCGACCGCTTCAACTACGACAGAGACAGCCTGCTGGCCCACGTCAAGGTCGCGACCGGCGGCCGCGCCGCCGAGGAGGTCGTCTACGGCGACGAGACGACCGGCGCCGAGTCCGACATCCGCCAGGCGACCCAGCTCGCCCGCAACATGGTCGGCCGCTTCGGCATGAGCGACGAGATCGGCTTCCTCTCGGTGCTGCCGCAGGACGGAGACGGCTCCGCCCTGATGCCCGGCATCTCGGAGGTATCCGAGCGGACCAGGCAACGAATCGACGACGAGATGCGCCGCATCGTCGGCCAGGCACACGAAGCGGCGGTCCGACTGCTCGCCGACAACCGCGAAAGCCTCGACTCCCTCGCCGAGGCGCTCTACGACGCGGAGACCCTGGAAGGGCCGGAGGCATATGCCGCGGCAGGGCTCGAGCCCTCCGCCGCGGCGACGGCTCCGGCGGAGCCCGCGACCCTCGTCGCGTCATGAGGCTCGCAGTCCTCGGAGCAACCGGCAGCGTCGGCCGCGAGCTCGTCGCGCAGGCGCTCGCGGCCGGCCATCAGGTCACGGCGCTCGTCCGCGGGCGCCCGATGCCCGGCGAGATGGACGACCGCGTCGCGCTCGTCCTCGGCGACGCCGCGAGCGCCGACGACGTGGAGCGCGCGGTCGCCGGAAGCGACGCAGTCGTCAGCGCGCTCGGCCACGCGAAGGGTGCGCCCGACGACGTCCTCGCCCGCGCGACCGCGAACGTGATCGCAGCCGTGCGCGCGGACGCAATCGACAGGCTCGTCGTGCTGTCGTCGCCCGCCGTGGAAGACACGGCGGACCGACCCGGGCTCTTCTACCGGTTCGCCCGCCTTATCATGCGGATCGCGATCGCGAACGTCGTGCTCGACCACCGTGAGCAGGCTCGCCTGATCGAAGAGAGCGGCCTCGCCTGGACGCTCGTCCGGGGCCCAGTCGTCTTCACCGACGGCCCGCACACGGGCACGTACCACGCGGGACCGATCACGCCTCACACGAGTCCGGGCATCTCCCGCGCCGACCTCGCCGACTTCATTCTTGCGACCTCGACCAACGGCGACTTCGTCCGGATGAAGCCGCTGGTGAGCAAGTAGGCAATTGCGATGCTGCCGCTCTCCGACGGACTCCACCCGTGACGCTTCCCGATCGTCAACGTCGCCCTGGTCGCAGCCAACTTCGCCGTCTGGCTCCTCTACGAGCTGCCGCACCTCAAGTCGGCCGTCTACCACGCCTCGTTCTACTCGTGCACCGTCGAGGGCTCCTGCCATGGCCCGGAGCCGTGGGGGATCAGCTGGTTCACGGCCATGTTCATGCACGGCAGCTGGAGCCACATCCTCGGCAACATGCTCTTCCTCGCGATCTTCGGCAAGAACGTCGAGGACGCGTACGGACACCTCCGCTACCTGAGCTTCTACGTCGCCGGCGGCTTCGTCGCGACGATGACGCAAACCGCGGTCATCCTGCTATTCGGTACCGCATCGGCCGCACGTGTACCGAACCTCGGCGCCAGCGGGGCGATCGCCGCCGTCCTCGGCGCCTTCTTCATTCTGTACCCGACCGCGCGCATCCGGACGCTGGTACTCGTCTTCTTCGTCCAGATCCCCGCCTGGGTCTACCTCGGCGGCTGGTTCGTCTACCAGCTCGTGGAGGGGCACGCCGGCCTCACGTCGGCCTCGGCGAACGGCGGAGGGGTCGCCTTCTTCGCGCACATCGGCGGCTTCGCCTTCGGCGCCCTCGTCACCCTGACCCTGCTCAACGCCGGGCGGGTCGTGCCACAGAGCTCGTCGCGACACTCCGCCCTCGCGCCGATCTGATCGCCGCGCGGCTGCGATCCGCCCCGGCGTCGAGCGGCTCCGCCGGCGCCGCGTCCCCGAGCCCGTCGCGATCCTCCTCCACCCCGTGGTCGTCGGCGGGGCGGGCTGTCGCCGCTCGTCACGCTCCTCTCGGTCGCCGTCGTGGAAGGCCGTTCGGCGGACTGCCGGCTATCCTCGCGGTCCCGTTCACCTCGGCGGTTGCGACGCTCATCGACGTCCTCGTGCTCGGTAACCAGCCACCCACCGAACAACCTCGCCGCTCGCTCCGGCTCCTTCGCCCCCGGTGACGCCCGGAACCTGGGCGGCCGCGGATCCGCCACAGCGGCCCGTACTGTTCGTGAACCCGAGGTCGGGTGGAGGCAAAGCGACACGCGCCGGCATCGCCGAGCGGGCGCGCGAGCTCGGCGTCGACGTAATCGTCCTGCGCGCGGACGACGATCTCGCAGCGCTCGTCCACGACGCGGTGGCGCGCGGCGCGGACGCGCTCGGCGCCGCCGGCGGCGACGGCTCGCTCGCCGTCGTCGCCGCAGCCGCTTTCGCGCACGACCTTCCGTTCGTCTGCGTCCCCGCCGGCACCCGCAACCACTTCGCGCTCGACGTCGGCGTCGACCGCGGCGATCTGGTGGGCTCGCTCGACGCGTTCACGGACGGCGTCGAGCGCCGGATCGATGTCGCCGAGGTGAACGGCCGCCTCTTCCTCAACAACGTCTCGCTCGGGATCTACGGCGACGCCGTTCAGCAATCGACCTACCGCGACGCCAAGGCGCGCACGCTCGCGCAGACGGCCGCGCAGGTGCTCGGACCAAGCGCGCCGGCAGCGGGACTGGACCTCGTGGACGACCGCGGCCGCGCCCATCGCGACCCCGTCGTCGTGCTCGTCTCGAACAACCCCTACTCCTTCGAGCCGCCGCGCGCGCCCGGCACCCGCGCCACCCTAGACAGCGGACAGCTCGGCGTCGTCGTGCTCGACCGGCCGGCTCCCGGCCAGACCTCCGCGCGAACGTGGACGGCGAAGCAGCTCGAGGTGATCGCCACCGCTCCCGTCCACGCCGGCATCGACGGCGAGGCCGTCGAGCTCACCTCGCCGCTTCGGTTCGTCATCCGGCCCGAGACTCTCCGCATCAGGATCTCGTCCAGACAGACGGCCGTATAGCCCCAGGAACATCGAAGCCCGCCGACAGCACGGTCAGCGGGCTTCGATCGCCGACGGGACGCGCGCCTCGTCAGGAGACGTGGAGCTTCTCCTTCAGCTTGCCCACACGCTCCTGGACGCCGGCGCTCAGCTCGGCCTTGCGCTCCTCGCGCACTACCCGCCTGGCTTCGCGCGCTGCGGCGTCAGCCGCCTCCTCGGCTGCCTCGAGCTCGCTCATGACCTCGTCGACCGGCCGACGGGTCACCTCGCCGCCGAGCGTGTACATCTCGGCGTCGATCACCTCGACCGCCGGCTCCTCGACGCTCGCGATCACGGCGGTCGATCCCGGCGGGATCGCCTGGCCGAGAACCGTCAGCGCCTCATCGGACGTCACGGCGCGATCGACGTCGAATGCCCCGCCCATCGTCGCGCCGGCGCCCCAGCCGAGCAGGACCCCGACCGGCCCGCCGAGAACGCCGACGAGCATCCCGATCAGCGAGCCGCTCGCGGTGCCGACGAGGCCGACGTTGTCGGCGCTCTCCGGGATGCGCAGCTCACCCGCTGCCGTGCGCTCCGCGACTGCCGCGGACTCGAGGCCGATGCGGCCCTCGGCATCACACGTCTTGAGCACGCTCAGCGCCTGATAGGCCTTGCTCGGCTCCGTGAACCGAACGACCACCACGTTTTCCTGAGCCATTGACTACTCCTTTCGGTCGAACATCGGTGACGACCGCACCTTGACGCGCGTCGCTGCCAAACCGATGCCACGCCGCTCGGCGCCGCTGCCATCCCACGCCGTTGGCAGCGCTGGTCACAGGCGTGGCAGCCGCCTGGCAGCAGCACCGGCCATGGTTGAGAGGTATTCGCACGTTCGTGCCGACACAACCGGACACCGACGATTGGAGCTGGAGACGATGACGAAGGCTCTCCCCGAGCAGAAGCGCGAGATCAAGCACCGAGCGCGCGCCCACGGCGAGCCCGACCCGGAAGCCGAACCGTCGCGTAGGTCACGTGAAGCGTTTCTCGCGCATCCGGCTCACGCGCTTTGGGCAGCCGGCGGAAAGCTCGCGCTCGTCGTCCTGATCGCAATCCTCGTACCGGCAGGACCGCTCGGCCTCGACCGCAGCTGGTCCGAGGCGATGCATGACCTCGAGACGCCGCAGCTTACCGACCTCGCGCTCGTCTTCAACTGGCTTGGGCGCGGGGTCGGTCGCGCCCTTGCGCTCACGCTGGTCGGACTACTCCTCCTTCGCCGACGCCGCTGGCTCGCCCTGGTCGCGTTCGCCGTCGCCGAGACCCTGGCGCCGCTGCTCTCGGCGCTCCTCAAGGTGCTGGTCGATCGCGCCCGGCCGCCCGACGGGCTCGTCCACCCTGTCGGCGCATCCTTCCCCTCTGGCCATGCCACCTACGCCGGCGCGACCAGTGTCGCGCTCGTCCTGATCTTCACCACACCCGGCACGCGCCGCAGACGGTGGTGGGCGCTCGCCGGCCTCGGTGTTGTCGGCATGGCCTGGAGTCGCACCTACCTGCAAGTCCACTGGCTGACGGACGCGATTGCCGGCGCACTTCTCGGCAACGGCGTCTCGCTCCTGGTGTTCGCCATCGCACAGAGGTACGAACGAACTGCGACCCGGTCCACCTTGCACGACGCCATCCGCTCCATGCGGAACCGGCCAGAACCGACTTGGACGTCACGAGCGGCCTCTTGGACGATGCCGACGTGGTTGTCACTTTCGACCACACGACGGGCACCTTGGGGAAGTGCGTGACTAAGCGCTCTGGCGCGGACCGCGCATGCGGGAGTCGGGCGTGACGACCTGCGCGAGGGTGTCGGAGATCGCAGTCACCGTTGCACAGCCGTCATGCCGCCGTCGACGACAACGGCGGATCCGTTGATGAAGCGTCCGCCGGGGCTCGCGATGAATGCGATCGTCGCCGCGATCTCGTCCGGCGTTCCCATGAGACCATCAAGTTGCCGCGCCGCCATCTGTTCTCGCGCGCGGTCGGGCTCCGGAAGCGAACCGACAATCCGGTCTACCCACTCCGTCCCGACGGTGCCGGGACAGACGGCGATGCAGCGGATGCCCTCCGCACCGTGATCCGCCGCGATGGCCTTCGTCAGCCCGATCAGCCCTGCTTCGGAGGCGCAGTATGCCGCGCGCGACTTGATCCCGACCGTGCCTGCAACCGAGGCGACGTTGATGATTACGCCCGAGCCGCGATCGAGCATCAAAGGCAGCACAGCTCGGGTCAGCAGGAACGGTCCGGTCAGGTTCGTGCCGATCACTCGACCCCAGTCCTCGTCGCTCGTCTCGAGGACAGTCGCCGCGATCGCGATGCCCGCGACGTTGACAAGGAGCTCGGGGCTTCCCATCGACGTCAGCACCTCTCGTACGGTGACTCCTAATTGGTACGGGTCGCAGACGTCTGCTCGGAACGCCTTGACGACGTCCGCGAAGGACTCGATGGAGTGCAGCGTCTCGTCCATGCCCGGCGCGTCGACGTCCACGAGCGCAACCCCGTACCCGTCCCTTGCCAGCTGGATGGCAGCTGCGCGGCCGATTCCCGATGCAGCACCGGTGACGACGGCGATCTTCAATGCGGCTCCGTCCAGGGCTCGGCACCAAAGACGTTCGCGGGCAGCCCTGGAGTCGTCACGTCGAGCTCGAACACGCAGCCGGACGCCGGCCACGCAGCGAGGTCGGTCTCTGAAAGCCCGAACCTCGCGCTCGTGACGTACAACGTCGCCAGTTCGGGCCCGCCGAACGTGATGCTCGTCGGTCGAAGTGCGGGAACCGGGATCGTTGCGCGCGCATCGCCACGAGTGTCGAAACCGACGACTTGTGCGCCATCCCAGAATGCGCACCACAACGTGTCCTCGCTATCCATTTCGATGCCGTCTGGAATACCACGGAAATCTGTTGTGTCGATGAACAGCTCACGGTCGCCAATGGCTCCACTTTCCTCGTCGAATCCATACCGAAAGATCGCGTTGTTCCGGGAATCGACGAAGAACAGCCACTGCCGATCGGCCGACCATGTAATGCCATTCGAACAGAGAAAGCCGCCATCCATCGCCCGGTAGGTCAGATCGGGATCCAGGAGAAACAGCTCGCCGGCTGGACGAGTCTCACCATCTTCGAGCGTGCCCACCCAGAGCCGGCCACCGCGATCGACCGCGCCGTCGTTGAACCGGCATCCCTCCGGCGCCGGTGACGCCGCGATCAGCTGCTTCGCGCCGGTCTCGACGTCGACCCAGTACCAGCCGCTCCGCACAGCGGCGACGAGCGTGTCCGTGTGCGCTGTGAGGGCGATACAGCCGACGTGCTCGCCGAGCTCGATCCGCTGCGCGTGCGGCGCTCCAGGCGTCAGGACGTTGATCGCACCCCCCACGATGTCGACCCAGAACAAGCGTCCCTCGCGGGTGTCCCAGATCGGCCCTTCGCCGAGTATCGCTTTGTCGTCGCTCGCGACGGTCACAGAACTGCGCCGAGCCGCCAAGGGGCGATCTCCTCCGCGCCGAAGCCCAGGAGCTCCGACGTGCTCAGCTTGCCCGACGCCATCTCGACGATCGCTGCGAAGAGCTGCGCTCCCCGCTCGACCTGCGCGGTGCGCGTCGTCGCCCCGCCGGCGTCGAAGTCGATGTCGTGCGGCATGCGCTCGTACAGCTGCGTCGTGCTGCTGATCTTGAGGCACGGAACCGGCCGTGACCCGTACACCGATCCTCGCCCCGTTGTGAACGCGAGGACGTTGGCGCCGCCGGCGACCATGCCCGTCGCAGAGACGGGATCGTATCCCGGCGTGTCCATGAACGTGAGCCCGGGCCGGACGACGGGCTCCGCGTAGTCGACGACGTCGCTGAGGGGCGCGGTGCCGCCCTTCAACACCGCGCCGAGTGACTTCTCCCAGATCGTCGTGATGCCGCCCTCGCGGTTCCCGGCGGAAGGGTTGTTGTCCAGCTCGACGCCGTTCCGAGCAGCGTAGTCGAGCCACCAGGCGATCTTCTGGTCGATGCGATCGGCGAGCTCAGGCGTCACGGCCCGCTGGCGGAGCAATTGCTCAGCACCGAAGATCTCCGGCGTCTCACCGAGGATCACGCGTCCACCGGCGGCGACGAGAAGGTCAGATGCGACTCCGAGCGTCGGGTTCGCGCTGATCGCCGACGCGGCATCGCTTCCGCCGCACTGCAATCCCAGCGTGAGCTCGCTGAGCGGTACCGGCTCGCGCTCGAGCTGCTCGAGGGACGCAGCGATCGCGCCGACGCGCTCCACGATCGCGGCCACGGTCGCATTCGTGCCGCCCAGCTCCTGAATGCTCAGATGCTCGACGTGGGCGGCGCTGCCGTCGAGGAAGTTCTCGGGCTGGTTCACCTCGCACCCGAGCGTCACGACGATGACGGCAGCCAAGTTCGGATGCGTCGCGTAGCCACGCAAGGTCCGACGTAGAAGGTCATCCTCGGTCGTTCCCTGCGCCATGCCGCAGCCGAGATCGTGCACGAGAGCGATCACGCCGTCGCACGACGGGACCCCCGCAAGCCTCGGCGCCGCGACCGTCGCAGCGAGTCGCCCGACCGTGGCTGCGCAGTTGACGCTCGGGAGGATCCCGATGTAGTTGCGCGTCCCGACTCGGCCGTCCCGTCGACGGAAGCCGAGAAACGAGGTGAGCTCGACCTCGACGCCGGAATGCCACGGAGGTCGCACCTTCGTTGTCGCCGGCGCCGCAGCCCGCGTCTTGGGCGGGACCGCGAGGTTGTGGACGTGGACGTGTTCGCCCGCCGCGATCCGATTCGTTGCGATGCCGATCGCATGGCCGAGCTTGCGGACGGTCTCCCCGGTGTCGATGTCGACGAGCGCGATCTTGTGCCTTGGCGGCACGGGAGTGAGCACGTCGAGCGTCTCGCCGCCGTAGGAAACGACGTCACCCTTCGCGAGAGGCCGCATGGCGATTCCCACGTTGTCGACGGCCTCGTCGAGGATGAAGAGGGGCGGCTCGCCCAACGTGGGATCGGAGCCGACGCCGCGGGCGGTCCCACTGTCATCCCAGGCTTTCGTCGCATTTCCCATGGGAAAACGGAGCGTACTCTCCCGACCATTCGCGACAACCACGCGATTATCGACTTCGACTATCCGAGAACCGCATTCCGCCTGTTTTCGTGTACCGGCCACGACATTCGGTTTCCAGATGGATCCGAGTCGACAATCGGAAGGCCGCGGCATTGCTTTCGAGTTCTTCCCGCTCTAGCGTCGGCGAGGTCGATTCGGCGCCCGTCCATGTCGTGGGAAAAGCCGAACCCGCCGAACCGAAAGGAGCTGGGTCTATATGAGGATCCGTCGCTGGATCGCCCCCGTCGCGGTCGTGGCTGTCGCTGCGGCGGTCGCGATCGCCACTGCTTCAGCGGCCGGCAATCGCACGCACTCCGCGCAGGCGGCGAAGCTGAAGATCGCGCTCTCCAACTCGTTCATCGGCAATACCTGGCGGCTCGAGATGGAGAACACGTTCAAGGCGGCGTGCAAGATGCCGCCGTTCAACTCCGAGGTGTCGTGCTCCGTCTACAACTCTGGCAACGACGTCGGCAAGCAGACCCAGCAGATCTCCAACCTGATCTCTCAGCACGTCGACGCGATCGTCATCGACGCGGCGTCGCCGACGGGCCTGAACGGCATCGTCAAGCAGGCCTGCGACCGCGGGATCCTCGTGATCTCCTTCGACAGCGTCGTCACCGAGAAGTGCGGGCTGACCGTCAACACGGACCAGTTCAAGTTCGGGCAACTCGGCGGTCAGTTTCTCGCCGACCAGCTGCACGGCAAGGGCAACGTCGTGATGGTCACCGGCGTCGCGGGCACGTCGGTCGACACGGATCGCAACAACGGCGTCGAGTCCGTCATCAAGAAGTACCCGAACATGAAGATCGTCGCGCACTACAGCGGCAGCTGGGACTCATCGACCGCGCAGCGCGCGACGGCTGCTCAGCTGCCGTCGCTCCCGCAGGTCGACGGCGTGTGGGTCTCGGGCGGCACCGACGGCGTCGTGAAGGCATTCATCGACGCCGGCAAGCCGCTGCCGATCGTCGCGGGTGAAGGCGAGAACGGCTATCGCCGCTTCCTCCTCCCGGCCGGCTACAAGGACCACCGCGTGACCGGCATCTCGATCGGTCAGCCGCCGTTCCTGTCGGTCGCCTCGCTGGGGCTCGCCCGCGCGATTCTCCAGCACAAGCACGCCAGGAAGAGCATCGTCCTGCCCTTCCCGGTGGTCACGAATCACACGGTGAAGTCCGGTATCACGGTCTTCCCGAACCTGCCTGACAGCTTCTTCGCAGACTTCACGGACTCGGGCCCGAAGGCCACGGTCGTGCTCTGCGTCCAGGCGGCACTGAAGGGCACTGCGTGCCCAGGGACACTCAAGGTTCGCCTTCCGTAGGGGGGCCGTACGAGCCTGGGCGGTCGAAGCTCGGGCCGCCCAGGCTTGCCTTGCTCGGACCAACGTCAGATCCTGAGACGGTGGACGCGATCGGGCCAGCGATCGAGGCGATCGACGTGACTCGCTCGTTTGGCGGCGTGCGAGCCCTCACCGCGGGCAATCTGACGGCGCACTACGGGGAGGTGCACGCACTCGTCGGCGAGAACGGCGCCGGCAAGAGTACGCTGATCAAGGTCCTCGGCGGCGTCGTCAAGCCGGAGTCGGGGGTCGTCCGTCTTGACGGCGAAGACGTCACCGACTCGATCGCACCGACCGGCCGTGCCCACCGTGTCGGCATGGTCTTCCAGGAGCTCACGCTCTTCCCTTGGATGACTGTCGCGGAGAACCTGCTGGTCGGGAGCGAGCCCCGCGGCCCGGTTCGCCTGATCCAGCGACGCAAGCTCGCCTCGCTCGCGGAAGAGGCGCTGGCGCGGTACGACGTGCACGGAATCGATCCGCGCGCGCTCGCCGGCTCGCTGTCGCTCGCTCAGCGTCAGATCGTCGAGATCACCGGCGCCTTCATGCGCGACCCGCGCATCCTGTTCCTCGACGAGCCGACCTCGGCGCTCGCCGAGCACGACGTCGCGTGGCTCTTCGGCCTCGTGCGGAAGCTGCGTGACGCGGGCGGCGCGATTCTCTTCACCTCGCACCGCTGGAACGAGGTTGCGTCACTGGCGGACCGGATCACGATCCTACGAAACGGCGCACACGTCGCAACGCGCGAGCGGTTCGACGAGGACGAGGCGGTCACGCTCATGACAGGGCGCACGATCGACCGCATGTACCCGGACAAGCCTGCGCCGGCCGACGACGCGGAGGTCGTACTCGAGGCGGAGGAGCTTCGAGACGACGTCCTCGACGGCGTTTCCTTCCAGCTGCGCCGTGGCGAGATCCTCGGCGTCGGCGGCCTGGCAGGCCAAGGGCAGCCGGAGCTCTTCATGTCGCTCTTCGGTGCGCGACGAGCGGCGCACGGAAGGATCGCCGTCGGGGGTCGGCGCGTCCGTCTGCGCAGCCCCGCCGACGCGATCCGGAAGGGCCTTGCGATCGCACTCGTACCCGAGGATCGCAAGACCGAGGGGCTGATGCTGCCGATGTCGGTGCGGGACAACCTCACATTCGCGGTGCTCGAGAAGGTTGCGCGCGGCGGGGTGATCCGGCCGTGGCGCGAGAAGGCCACGGTCGCGAAGGCGGTGGAACGGCTGCAGATCAAGACGCGCGACGCGGCACTCCAGGCCGTCGGGACGCTCTCGGGCGGCAACCAGCAGAAGGTGCTGATCGGACGGTGGCTCCTGACCCAGCCCGACGTCCTGCTCCTCTTCGACATCACACGCGGCGTCGACGTCGGCACGAAGCACGACATCTACCGGCTCATCGTCGAGCTCGCAGAGGAAGGCAAGGCGCTCCTGTACTACTCGAGCGAGACCGAGGAGATCGCCCAGCTCTGTCATCGCGTACTCGTCATGCGCGAGGGGCGCATCGTCGCGGAGCTCGACCGGAACGCGGATGCCGAGGCGATCGTCGCCGCCTCGGTGAAGGCGCCAAACGCGTGAGTGTTCAGGGCGCGACGGTCAGGGCCCCGGTTGCGCAGAAGCAGCGGCGGCTGCGGCACGGGTTCGCGCAAAACGTGCCGTCGATCCTGGCGCTCACGATCCTCGTCGCGCTGACCGCGCTCTACGTGGGGTTGTTCCACGGCCAACTCCACCGGTACCCGGGAGTCTTCGAGTGGACGTCGATCGTGAACACCGCCGTACCGACCGTGCTCGTCGCGGTCGGCCAGAGCATCGTCGTCGTCACTCGCGGGATCGACCTCTCGCTCGGAGGCATCATCGACGTCTCGAACTCACTCGCCGCGGTGCACATGCATCCGGGGCTCGGCTCAATGGCTGAGTGGACCGTTGTCGTGCTCCTGTTCGGGATGCTGTGCGGCGCCGTCAACGGCGTGCTCGTCGCGTACGCCCGGCTGCAGCCGATCCTCGTAACGCTCGCCACGCTTGCCATCCTGCAAGGCCTCGCGATCAAGATCCTCCCCGAGCCGGGTGGCGCCATCCCGAGTGGCTATTCCAACGCGCTCGCCAACACCGGGGGCCCCTGGAGCGTCCTCTACGTCCTGGCGATCGCAGGGCTCTGGCTCGCGCTTCGGCGCACCGCAACGGGAGTCCGGATCTTCGCGATCGGCAACGACGAGTACGGCGCCCGTGCCCACGGGATCCCGGTGAAGCGGGTGAAGACGATCGCGTACACCCTCGCGGGCATGCTGGCCGCGGCGAGCGGGCTTTTTCTCGCCGCGACGACAACAGCCGGCGACCCCGCAGCAGGGGACGTCTACATCCTCACGTCGATCGCGGCAGTCGTTCTCGGTGGCGTTAGCTTCCTCGGCGGGCGGGGCAGCGCGCTCGGCTCGATCGCCGGGGCGCTCACGCTCACGATCCTCACGAACGTCCTCTTCTTCGCGGGCATCGACCCGCTGTACCAGTCGTTCTTCCAAGGGCTGTTCCTCTTGGTGGCGGTGCTGCTGGGAAGCGCCCTTGGCCACGTCCTGAGGAGGCGCGCATGAGTGAGATCTCTGCCGTCGGCCGGGTCCAGGGCAGGCTCACCCGCGACCGCAGGCGCACGCTCGTCGCGTTCGGCTTCGCGGTCATCGTCTTCGCTGTCGGTGCGTTCCTGCACCGCGGCTTCGCGAGCTGGGGAAGCGTGAACGCGATCGTGGAGGTCGCGTCGTTCGTCGGTTTCGTCGCAGCCGGACAGACCTTGGTGATCCTCGTCGGCGGCATCGACCTCTCCGTGCCGTGGGTGCTGAACGCGGCTGGGATCCTGTTCGCGGTCTTCTCCCTCGGTCACAGTGGGCGTGCCGTTCCCGCAGTGCTGCTCGCCCTCGGGCTCGGGTTCGCGATCGGAGCGGTGAACGGCTTCTGTGTCGCCTACCTGGCCGTTCCGGCCGTCGTGATGACGCTCGCGATGAACGGGATCATGGAGGGGGTGACGCTCGGCCTCACGAAGGGCCTGACCTGTACGCGCTGCAACTCGTACGCGCCGCGCGTGCTGCAGGACTTCGTCCACAAGGACCTGCTCGGCGTCCCTGCCGACCTCATCCTCTGGTTCGGGGTTGTCTTGCTCGTCACCGTCGTCCTCAGCTACACGACCTTCGGTCGTAAGGTCTACGCCACGGGGAACAACCCGACCGCGGCCTACCTCTCAGGGATGAACGTGAGGCTCGTAACGACGAGCCTCTACGCGCTGAGCGGCATGTTCGCAGCGCTCGCCGGAATCGTGCTCGTCTCGTACTCGGGGCAACCGACGCTCGGCATGGGCGATCCCTTCCTCTTCCAGTCGATCGCGGCAGCGGTCATCGGCGGCATCTCGATCCTCGGCGGCCGAGGGAACTACCTCGGAACGGTGGCCGGCGCCGTCAGCCTCGTCGCGCTCATCAGTCTCCTCGGGGCGGAGAACATGCCGGACTACGGCCGCAGCATCGTCTACGGCGTCGCGATCCTCGTCGTGCTCGTTCTCTTCGGGCGCGAGGAGCGGGTTTGACCGGAGGCGGCCGCGTAAACGTGACCGCGCCGGCCCGGCTGACTCGGTCTACCGTTAGCTCGCCGATGTCGACGTCCGATCCCTCCGTACGGAACGACGACGCAGACGCCGAGCGCCCGGGGCGCGTCAGCGACCTGACGCTGCGCGACGCGATGCTGGTCAAGATCTCGTGGATCAGGAGCTTCCTCGCCGTCGCCGAACGAGGCGGGTTCGGAGCCGCCACGAGCAAGCTCCATCTCTCCCAATCGCGGGTCAGCGCGCACGTTTCCGCCCTCGAGGAGCTCCTGGGCTTCCCGCTCTTCGAGCGGCGGGTGCGGCCGACAGCACTGACCGAGTCCGGACGGATCTTCGCCGAGCATGCGCGCGAAGCGCTCGACGCCCTCCAGGACGGCATCGAAGCAGCACGAGGGGCGCTCCGCCCGGGTTACGGGCACCTGGTCGTGGGGAGTTATCCGAGCGTCAGCTCGACGTTTCTGCCCTCGGTACTGGCGACTCTCACCGCAAGTCATCCCGCGATGTCCATCGAGATCGTCGAAGGAAACGCCGCCTCGCTCGAGGCAGCACTGAGCTCGGGCGCGGTCGACGTCGCATTCCGGCCGCTGCAGCCTCCGGTCCGCGACCACCGGCTGACGACGAAGGCGCTCTGGCGCGAGTCGATCGTCGCCGTCATGCGCGACGACGACCAGCTCGCCGCGCAGGCGCGGGTCGATGTGCCGGACCTCGAAGGGCGGGCTCTGATCGGCAACCCCAGCGGCACCCGCGAGGACGGCGGCGGCTTCGACCTCCGGCACGCGGCCGGCGACGCAGCCGACTCCCTCAACATCGTGTACCTCACCGACCAGCCGTCGACCCTCGTGTCACTCGTTCGGGCCGCCTTCGGCATCGGCGTCATCAGCCGGCTTGCACTTGCGACGACGACGACGGACGGCATCGCCATCCGCGAGATCGAGTCGCCGACTGCCTTCAGGGATGTCGCCCTCTTCTGGAACGACCAGGGCAACAGGAATCCGAGCCTCGCCGCATTCGTGGACGCGGTCGTCCATGCCGATCCGCCTGATATCGCGCGTCGGCTCGAGCCCGCACGATGAGTCGAGTCGCGAGCTTGGGGCGAGGGGACCCCGTTCGGCCCCGAATCCTCGATCGTCGCTCTCGCTACCGCTGAACGCGGGCGCCAACACCGCGTACGAGCGCTTCTACCTCGTCGAGCGTTGCCATGGATGTGTCACCGGGTGTGGTCATCGCGAGGGCGCCGTGCGCCACCCCGTATTCGACCGCGCTGCCAATGTCTCTGCCCGCAATGAGAGCGTGGATGAGTCCCGACGCGAAGCTGTCGCCTCCGCCTACCCGATCGAAAATCTCAAGGTTCGGCCGCTCGGTTGACTGCACAAAGCCCTCTTCTCGCGACCAGGCAATCGCGGACCAATCGTTCACGGTTGCACTCTTGACGGCGCGCAAGGTCGTTGCGATCACACTCAGATTGGGAAACATCCGCGCCGTCCGTTCGATCATTGCCCGGAAAGCTCCCGCGTCGAGTTCGGTGAGGTTCTCGTCAACTCCTTTCACTTCGAGTCCAAGGCTGGCCGTGAAGTCTTCCTCGTTGCCGATTGCGACATCGACCTGCTCGACAATTCGCCGGTTCACCGCCTGTGCCCTCTCGACACCTCCGACCGATCGCCAAAGGCTGGGACGGTAATTGAGGTCGTACGAGACGATCGTTCCATAGAGACGAGCGACAGCTGTGGCCTCGAGAATGAGGTCGGCTGCTGTGTCGGACAAGGCGGCGAAGATGCCGCCGGTGTGGAACCAACGCACGCCCAACTCCCCGAAGAGAGCGTCCCAATCGATGTCGCCGGGCCGCAGTTGAGACGCCGCGGTGTGGCCGCGATCAGAGACGCCTTTTGCTCCGCGCGGGCCGAAACCGCGTTCGGTGAAATTCAGACCGTTCCGCGTGGCTCGACCGACCCCGTCGTACGGACTCCAGCTGATCCAGCTGGTGTCGACACCTCCTTGGAGGATGAAGTCTTCAATCAATCGTCCGACGTCGTTCTCAGCGAGCGCGGTGACGAGGCCGGCGCGGTGTCCGAAACACCGTCGTAGGCCGCGGGCGACGTTGTATTCGCCACCACCTTCCCAAACCTGGAAGGTGCGCGTCGTGCTGATCCGGCGATCGCCCGGATCGAGTCGAAGCATTACCTCGCCCAACGCTACGACGTCGTACCGACATGATTCCGCCGGCTTGACCTTCATGATCTCGTCGCCGCACAAATCGCGACGGCGTCAGCGGCGAGCCGCTCGACCTCTTCGAATTGATGGCCGGCAAGGGCCGCCGGTGGAGTGATCCAACTGCCGCCTACGGCCGTAACTGAAGGTAGCGCCAGGTACTCACCTGCGTTCGCTGCGGTTACCCCTCCTGTTGGCACGAATCGAACCTGGGGAAATGGACCTGAGAGGGCCTTCACGGTCTGCGTGCCACCGAGCGCGTCGACTGGAAACAACTTGAGCACGGAAAGGCCGTACGCGAGGGCGCTCATGATGTCAGTGGCCCCGCCGACCCCGGGGATCACCGGGATGCCTATCTCGAGGCAGCGTTCTACGACGGGCGCACTGAATCCCGGTGTCACGATGAACGTCGCGCCGGCTGCGACGGCTCGGTCGACGAGCTCCGAATCGATGACGGTGCCTGCGCCGACGCGCACATCTGTCCGGGACGCGATCTTTGCGATTGCGTGATCGGCCGCGTCGGAGCGGAAGGTGATCTCGGCGATCGGCAAGCCACCACGCACGAGTGCGTCGGCGACCTGTGTGGCGGAATCGGGGTCGCTGAGGTTCACCACGGGTACGACACCTCTGGCGACCACCGACTCGACCCCGTCATGCATAGTCCCCGCCCTATGCGCTCTCCGCCGCGCGCGCGCGTCGAGCCGAAGTCCGAAACATCTGCCGACGACGGAGCTGGTCGAGTCCCGCTGCCAGCACGAGGACGACGCCGGTCGCGAGGTCTTCCAACGTGGAGTCGACGTGGAGGAGAATGAGTCCGGTTCCAAGCACGCTGAGCAGGACAGCGCCGAGTACCGCGCCTGGAATCGTTCCCAAGCCCCCGGCAATGCTTGTCCCGCCGATGATCGCGGCTGCGATCGCCGTCAATTCGAGACCGGTTCCAAGGGCCGGAGATCCTGCTCCGAGTCGAGCCGCCTGTAACGCGCCCGCGAAGGCCGCCGCGGCGCCGCAGCACACGTAGAGGCAAATCGAGAGCGCGCGGACACGGATTCCGAAGCTCCTGGCCGCTTCGCGGTTCGCGCCCAACGCGCGGATGTTCCAGCCGAGCGTGGTGGCGTGAAGCAAGAGATACGCAACGATCGCAACGGCGAGCGCCACGTAGATGATGTAGGGAACGCCCAGGAAGTCCTGCTGACCGATCGTCGTGAACGAGGTCGGGAGGGGACCGATCGGTTGGCCTTGGCTGAAGTGAACCACGAGCGACCGCACGCCGAACAGCGTCCCGAGCGTCACGATGATCGC